>NZ_JBICKE010000080.1:0-62697 GCF_043103865.1 Pseudomonas sp. yb_5 | reverse complement strand
CCCGCTCCTACAAGGGTCTGTGTCCAACCACCGACGTGTGTCCACCACCAATCTGTGTAGGAGCGGGTTTACCCGCGAATACGGTAGCGGCGGCAACGGTGAACGGTGGGTGGAGATTGGCCAGCAGGCCCGGCCTCTTCGCGGGTGAACCCGCTCCTACGGGCGATGGCACAGGTCCGAAGGTTTGTGGGTACCTTGTAGCGAAGAGGGCCGTGCCGTCTCAGGTCAAGGCAGTACTTGCTTGAACGGCTTGACCACAACCTTGTCGTACACGCCGGCAGCGATGTACGGGTCGGCATCGGCCCAGGTCTGCGCGGCTGCCAGCGACTCGAATTCGGCAACGATCAGGCTACCGCTGAAACCCGCTTCGCCCGGGTCGTTGCTGTCGATGGCCGGGTGCGGGCCCGCCAGCACCACGCGGCCTTCGGCCTTGAGCTGCTGCAGGCGTTCGATGTGCGCCGGGCGGGCAGCCAGGCGCTTTTCCAGGGAGTTTGCGACGTCGCTGGCGATAATGGCGTAGAGCATGTCAATCCTTGGTTTTGGAAGTAGAAGGGTCATCGTGCAGGTGGCGCGACAGGTACACGCCTTGCACCACCAGGAAAATCACGGTCATGCCCAGGCTGCCGAACACCTTGAAATCCACCCAGAAGTCCTGGAAGGTGAAGGCGACGAACAGGTTGGCCGCGCCGCAGAACAGGAAGAAAGCGATCCAGGCCAGGTTCAGGCGCGTCCAGATGGCATCAGGCAGGGTCAGGGCGTGGCCCATGATGCGCTTGATCAGCACCCGGTCGCCGATGAGGTGGCTGCCGGCAAAACCCAGGGCGAACAGCCAGTTCACGACGGGGGCCTTCCACTTGAGGAAGGTTTCGCTGTGGAAGGTCAGGGTCAGGCCACCGAACACCAGGCAGGCGATCAGCGTCAGCCACTGGCCTTTTTCCAGCTTGCGCTGGCGCAGGAACAGAGCGCCGTACACGACCAGCGAGCTGATGATCAGCATGGCTGTGGCGCTGTAGATGCCGCCAAATTCGAAGTGATGGCCGGCGACTTCCATGGGGCGCGGGTCGAGCTTGTAGACGATGAAGAACAGCAGCAGTGGGATGAAATCGATGAATTGTTTCACAATGGCAGCCAGAATCGGGATGTGACGGCATAATAACAAACATCGATTCCAGCGAAAGCGCTCCTCCATGAATGTTGATCTGCACTGTCACAGCACGGCCTCCGACGGCGCCCTGTCGCCTTCCGTACTGGTTGCCCGGGCCCATGAACACGGGGTGCAAGCACTGGCGCTGACCGACCATGACACCCTCGAGGGCCTGGCCGAAGCGCGCCAGGCCTGCGCTGACCTGGGGATGCACTGGGTTAGCGGGGTGGAGCTGTCTTGCACGTGGGGCGGCGCGACCATCCATGTGCTGGGCTATGACTTCCCGCTCGACGCACCGCCGTTGCTGGCGGCAATCCAAGCGTTGCACCGCGGCCGCTGGCTGCGTGCCGAAGAAATCGACAAACGGCTGGCGGCCAAGGGCATGCCCGGCACGCTTGAAGGCGCGCGCGCCGTGCAACACGAACTGGGTGACAGCGGCAACGCCCCGGCGCGGCCGCATTTTGCCGAGTATCTGGTGCGTGCCGGCCACGTCAAGGACCGTGGCGAAGCGTTTCGCAAGTGGCTGGGCGCCGGCAAGCTGGGCGACGTCAAGCAGCACTGGCCGACGCTCGACGAAACCGTTGCCACGCTGAGGCAGTCCAACGCCTGGGTGAGCCTGGCGCACCCCATGCACTACGACCTGACCCGCAGCAAGCGCAGGCGGCTGATTGCCGACTATATTCAGGCAGGAGGGCAGGCGCTTGAAGTGGTCAACGGGATGATGCCTGCCGAGCAAGTGGGCACCATGTCCATCCTTGCCCGTGAGTTCGGCCTGCTGGCAAGCGCTGGCAGTGACTTCCACGGCCCCGGCACCTGGGGCGAGATCGGTGCCTATCGGCCTTTGCCCGAGGATCTGCCACCTTTGTGGCGTCGATTCAGCCATGAACAGCCTTTGGCGCTATGAACAGGACGACTACGTGAGCCAATTTTTCCAGATTCATCCGGAGAACCCACAGGCGCGCCTGATAAAACAGGCCGTCGAGATCATCCGCAAGGGGGGCGTGGTGGTGTATCCGACGGATTCGGCCTATGCGCTGGGTTGCCAGATAGGCGACAAATCGGCAATCGAGCGGGTGCGGCGCCTGCGCGGGCTGGACAAGTCGCACAACTTCACCCTGATGTGCTGCGACATGTCGCAACTGGGGTTGTATGCCAAGGTCGATACCGGCACCTTCCGCTTGCTGAAGGCGCATGTGCCGGGGCCTTACACCTTCATTCTCAACGGCACGCGTGAAGTGCCGCGCCTGCTGTTGCACGATAAGCGTCGCACCATCGGGCTGCGTGTGCCGGACCACGCCATCACCTTGGCCTTGCTGGCCGAGTTGGGCGAGCCACTGATGAGCGTAAGCCTGATCCTGCCGGGTGACAGCGAGCCGATGACTGACCCTTACGAGATCCGTGAACGGCTGGAGCACCATGTCGACCTGGTGATCGATGGCGGGTTCGGCGACCTCAAGGCGTCGACCATCATCGACCTCTCCGGCGACGAACCGGAACTGATCCGCGAAGGTTGTGGCGACCCCACGCCATTCCTGGTCAACGTGTGAGCCAGCTGGAAGCGCCTGAGGCGCCGGCCGAACGGGTCGAGGAGCCTCGGCAACTGCAGTTGGCGCTGGTCTATGGCGAAGCCCTGACCGAGCTGCCGCTGGACTTGTACATCCCGCCGGACGCCCTTGAAGTCATCCTCGAAGCTTTCGAAGGCCCGCTGGACCTTTTGCTGTACCTGATCCGCAAGCAGAACATTGACATTCTCGACATCCCTGTCGCCGAGATCACCCGGCAGTACATGGGCTATGTAGAGCTGATGAAAAGCGTGCGCCTTGAGCTGGCCGCCGAATACCTGGTGATGGCTGCCATGCTTGCCGAGATCAAGTCGCGCATGCTGCTGCCGCGCTCCGCCGACGTCGAGGAGGAGGAGGGTGACCCACGCGCCGAGCTGATCCGCCGCCTGCAGGAGTACGAGCGTTTCAAGGCCGCCGCCGAGGGCATCGACGAACTGCCACGGGTCGGACGCGAGGTGGTGGTACCGCGCCTGGAGGCGCCGCAGGCCAAGGTACGCAAGCTGTTGCCTCAGGTCAGCCTGGAAGAGCTGCTGGTGTCCATGGCCGAGGTGATGCGCCGCAACGACCTGTTCGAAAGCCATCAGATCACCCGTGAGACCTTGTCCACCCGCGAGCGCATGAGCCAGGTGCTGGAGCGCCTCAAGGGCGGTGCCTTTGTGCCGTTCATCGCGCTGTTTGCTGCCGAGGAGGGCAAGCTCGGTGTGGTGGTGACTTTCATGGCCATTCTCGAACTGGTGAAGGAATCGCTGATCGAACTTGTGCAGAATGAACCTTTCGCCGCCATTCACGTGCGGCTTCGCCCGGCGCCAGTTGAAGAACCCGATGAACCTGAATGAACCACGCGACCTGGCGTCGCTGATCGAAGCCTTCTTGCTCGCTTCGGGCAAGCCGCAATCCCTGGAACGCCTGTACGAGCTGTTCGAGGAAGCCGAGCGCCCTGAGCCCAAGGTGTTCAGGCGGGCCCTGGAGGTGCTGGGCAAGTCGTGCGATGGCCGTGCCTTCGAGCTCAAGGAGGTGGCCAGCGGCTATCGCCTGCAGATCCGCGAGGCGTATGCCCCTTGGGTCGGGCGCCTGTGGGAAGAGCGCCCGCAGCGCTATTCGCGGGCGCTGCTTGAGACGCTGGCCCTGATTGCCTACCGCCAGCCGATCACCCGTGGTGAAATCGAGGACGTGCGGGGCGTTGCGGTGAACAGCAATATCATCAAGACCATGATGGAGCGCGAGTGGATTCGCGTGGTCGGCTACCGCGAAGTGCCCGGCCGGCCGGCGATGTTCGCCACCACCAAGGCGTTTCTCGACCATTTCAACCTCAAGAGCCTTGAGGACCTGCCGGCATTGGCCGAGCTGCGCGAAATGGAACCAGAGCCGCAACTCGACCCGGATGATGCGCCGGTGCCTGCGCACCTGCAGGCGTTGGCGGATGCCAGCCTTGGGGAGGAGGAGGTTGGTGAGCCGAAAGAGGAGACCAGCTTCCGTAGCCTGTTGGTGGAGCTGGATGCCATGGAAGACGGTTTGAAAACCGATTTTGATGATTTGCGGGGAGAAGAGCCTGAGCCTTCGGTGGAGGAAGAGAACAAGGCACAACCCTGATTGATCTGCTGCCTGCGCTGGCCTCTTCGCGGGCAAGCCCGCTCCCACAGGGGGATCACAGCTCCTGAAGGTTGCGTGTACCTGTAGGCGGCTTGCCCGCGAAGAGGCCAGCACAAAGCCCACTGGGCAGAAAATCATACCCAGCCCAACAAAACCCTCTACCCTCCAGTGCGTTCGCCTGATGAACCGCGTATGATGCGCGGCCTTTTGGCGCGTTCGTCGCCAGAACCCTGTTTTCATTCCTACACCGGGAGGTGCCCAGATGAGTGAGCAAGACCTGAAAGAAACCGAAATCACCCCGCCATCCGGCGAAAAGCTGCAGAAAGTGCTGGCGCGCATTGGCGTGGGCTCGCGGCGTGATGTCGAGGCCTGGATCAGCCAGGGTCGCATCAAGGTCAACGGCGTCGAGGCCACCCTTGGCCAGCGCGTCGACCTGCACGACGCCATTGCCGTGGACGGCAAGCTGATCAAGCGCGAGGAGGCCGCCGAGGCCACCCGCCGGGTGATCATGTACAACAAGCCCGACGGCGAAATCTGCACTCGGGACGACCCGGAAGGCCGCCCGACCGTGTTCGACCGTTTGCCACGGCCGAAAGAAGGCCGCTGGATCAACATCGGCCGCCTCGACATCAACACCACTGGCTTGCTGCTGTTCACCACCGACGGTGAGCTGGCCAACCGCCTGATGCACCCGTCCTACGAGATGGACCGTGAGTACGCGGTACGTGTGCGTGGTGAAGTCGACGACGAGATGATCGAGCGCCTGAAAGCCGGCGTAATGCTGGAAGATGGCCCGGCCAAATTCACCGACATCCAGAAGGCCCCGGGTGGCGAAGGCTTCAACCACTGGTACCACTGCGTGGTGATGGAAGGACGTAACCGTGAGGTGCGCCGCCTGTGGGAATCCCAGGGCATGGTAGTCAGCCGCCTGAAGCGTGTGCGTTTTGGCCCGGTGTTCCTCAATTCCGACCTGCCGATGGGCCGCTGGCGCGAAATGACCCAGGGCGAAATCGACATCCTCGCCGCCGAAGTCGGCCTGCAGCCGGTCGCGCTGCCAGCCATGAAGCTCAAGGCCAAGGACAAGATGGAGCGCCTGCAGCGCAAGTCGACCCGCCCGCTGGGCCGTGGCGAGCGCGTGCGCAACCTGCGCCCGGCACACGAAGGTGCCGCCACTGGCGAACGTCCAGCGCGTCAGCCGCGTGAAGAAGCCCCACGTAAAACCAACCGTGGCAGCACGGTGGCTGAGCGCCCGAGCGAGATGCGCAAGCGTCCAGGCAAGGCTGATGGTGACAAGCCAGCAGGCCGTGGCCGCGGCAAGCCGCGTGGCTGATAAGCCAGTGTGACAATCAAGGAACCAGCCTTCGGGCTGGTTTTTTATGCCTGCGAGAATCCGGCCAAGCGGCCCAAGATATTGAACAAAAAGAATTTTCCGGACGACTGGCAAGTTCTTGAACCGTCATGTAAAGAAATTTGTACAAATATGGCCGTTTTCAGTCCGCATTTCAGATCAAGCCCGATCGTGTAAACAAACCTTGCCGGCGTTCATGCACCAAAGCCGTCGCCATGGCGCCAGCCACCCTTGCCCAAACCCCCGTCCCCACGTTGTTATAGCCGCCATTGCCTTGTGCAGGAGCCCGCCCACCGAGCCGGGCTGACAAAACAACAAATGGAGGCGCCATGTACGCCGATCACTCCGCCTTTGAAGGCCTGTACCACAGGAACGCTGCGTTTTTTCCCGAGGAAACGATGCAACGCGTTGACGCCTGCGCGTTTGCAGGGGTATACAGTGCGCCGCGTTTTACCTGTGACTCTCTTGCGTACCGCGCACTCTTGATCACGCCTGGTTGACCCGCTCCGGCGGCACCTGAGGTCAAGAAACCCAAGGTAACCACCTTGCCCATTCCGCTGCGCCACGAGCGCGGTGGGTCCGATTCCGTCACAGATAAAAACAATGCAGGTGACTTCGTTCATGAGTGGACAAAACATGCATTCAGGCGAGCTAAAGCGGGGCCTGAAGAACCGCCATATCCAGTTGATCGCCCTCGGCGGTGCGATTGGTACCGGCCTGTTCCTCGGCTCGGCAGGCGTGATGAAATCCGCCGGCCCGTCGATGATCCTTGGCTACGCCATCTGCGGCTTCATCGCCTTCATGATCATGCGCCAGCTGGGTGAAATGATCGTCGAAGAGCCGGTGGCCGGCTCGTTCAGCCATTTCGCCCACAGCTACTGGGGTGGTTTCGCCGGCTTCCTGTCGGGTTGGAACTGCTGGGTGCTGTATATCCTGGTGGGTATGTCGGAGCTTTCGGCGGTCGGCAAGTATGTCCACTACTGGTGGCCGGAGATCCCCACCTGGGTCACGGCGGCAGCCTTCTTCGTGCTGATCAACGCCATCAACCTGATGAACGTGAAGTTCTTCGGTGAAGCCGAATTCTGGTTCGCCATCATCAAAGTGGTCGCCATCGTCAGCATGATCGGCCTGGGTGCCTACCTGCTGACCAGCGGCAGCGGCGGCCCTGAAGCCACCGTGGCCAACCTGTGGTCACAAGGCGGCTTCTTCCCCAATGGCGTCAGCGGGCTGGTAATGGCCTTGGCTTTCATCATGTTTTCCTTTGGTGGCCTGGAAATGCTTGGCTTCACCGCCGCCGAGGCGGACAAGCCAAAGACTGTGATCCCCAAAGCGATCAACCAGGTCATCTACCGCATCCTGATCTTCTACGTCGGTGCCCTGGTAGTGCTGCTGTCGCTGACCCCGTGGGACACCCTGGTCGCCAGCATCGACGCCTCGGGCGGCAGTTATGGCAGCAGCCCGTTCGTGCAAGTGTTCTCGCTGCTGGGCAGTGACGTGGCTGCCAACCTGCTGAACTTCGTGGTGCTGACTGCGGCGCTATCGGTGTACAACAGCGGCACCTACTGCAACGCCCGCATGCTGCTGGGTATGGCCGAGCAGGGCGATGCCCCGGCGTCGCTGGCCAAGGTCGACAAGCGTGGCGTGCCAGTGCGTTCGATCCTGGTGTCGGCAGCCGTGACCTTCGTCGCCGTGCTGCTGAACTACCTGATGCCGCAAAACGCGCTGGAACTGCTGATGTCGCTGGTTGTGGCCACCCTGGTGATCAACTGGGCGATGATCAGCTACTCGCACCTGAAGTTCCGTCAGCACCTCGACCGTACCGGCCAGAAGCCGCTGTTCAAGGCGCTGTGGTACCCGTACGGCAACTATGTGGTGCTGGCCTTCGTGGTGCTGATTCTGGGCATCATGCTGATGATCCCGGGCATCCAGGTGTCGGTGTATGCGATCCCGGTGTGGCTGCTTGCGATGTTCGTGGTGTACATCTTCAAGTCTCGTCGCCGGGTCAATGCGGGCGGTGCTGTTGAGACTGTCGCCAAGTAAGGCGCCATAAGTGGTAGGCGAAAACCCGGAGTCAGGTGACTGGCTTCGGGTTTTTTGTTGCCTGTGCGGGCCTGTTCGCGGGTGAACCCGCTCCTACGACGACCTGGTATGCCTGAGGCTTGCGTAACCCTTGTAGGAGCGGGTTTACCCGCGAATACGGTAGCGGCGGCAACGGTGAGCGGCGGGTGGAGATTGGCCAGCAGGCCCGGCCCTTTCGCGGGTGAACCCGCTCCAACAGCGTTGTCCTCAGGTCAGGTGACCCCGCCAAAAATCAGATCTGCTCCAGCAACCACCCTCTGAATGCCCGCAACGATGGCAGCGCCTCATTCCTCGGCGGGTAGATCAGGTAATAACTGCGCTGGCTGGCAAACGCTACGCCCGGGCTGTACAGCTCTCCCTTGGCCAATTCCTCCTCCACCAATATGCGCGGTACCAGCCCGATTCCGATCCCGGCACGTACCGCCTGGATCAGGTGCGAGGTCAGCTCGAAGCTAGGCCCCAACCGCATCGCCCGATGCGGCAGGCCATGATGGGTAAACCACTCGCCCCACGCATGCGGGTTGTTGGCCACATTCAGCAGCACCTCTTCGCTGATCCTGGCCGGGCTCCAGCCCTGGCTGTCGGCACCGGCTTCCGGCGGCAAGATCACCACCAGTTCCTCGGCATGCAGGCGATGGCAGACAAGCCCCGGCAAGTCGTGGCTGGCCACGCCGATGGCGGCATCGATTTCGCTGGTGTCGAAGTTGATGGTTTCAATGCGTGAATGAATATGCACCAGCATGCCCGGGTGAGCGCTGTAGAACGCATGCAGCCTCGGCAACAGCCATTTCGAGCCGAATGTTGGCAGGGTAGCCAGGCGCAAGGTGCCCACCCCCGATTGATAGGCCAGTGCCTGCAAAGTGGCGCTGCGGATGCGCCCCAGTGCCTCGCTGAGTTCGCGCTGGTACAGGCGGCCGACATCGGTCAGCTGCACCTGGCGCCCCTCGCGACGGAACAGGGTCAGGCCCAACTGCTGCTCCAGGGCCTGTACCTGGCGGCTGACCGCGCTTTGGGTCAGCGACAGTTCGGCGGCGGCGCGGGTGTAGCTTTCATGCCGGGCGGCGGCCTCGAAAGCCAGCAGCAGTGACATGGATGGGGTCAGGTGGCGGTAATTCATTCATAAAAGTCATTGATAGCGGCAGGATTATCCGTTTGCCCCTGACGCGAAACTACAGGAACATTGGCCTATACGTCATCCCGGCATGGCTGAATCCATGCCGGGGCGACAGGTATCCCGTGATCTAGCCAATATCAAGAGGCCATCCTTCGATGATCGCCCAGCTGTCCACCGTTGCACCGAGCGCCAATTACCCCGAATTCCTCGAAGCCCTGCGCAACAGCGGCTTCCGTGGCCAGATCAGTGCCGACTACGCAACCCGCACGGTACTGGCCACCGACAACTCGATCTACCAGCGTTTGCCGCAGGCGGCGGTGTTCCCGCTGGATGCCGACGATGTGGCGCGGGTCGCCACGCTGATGGGCGAGCCGCGCTTCCAGCAGGTCAAGCTGACCCCGCGCGGTGGTGGCACCGGCACCAACGGCCAGTCGCTGACCGACGGTATCGTCGTCGACCTGTCGCGACACATGAACAACATTCTCGAAATCAACGTGGAAGAGCGCTGGGTGCGGGTACAGGCCGGTACGGTCAAGGACCAGCTCAATGCTGCGCTCAAGCCGCACGGGCTGTTCTTCGCCCCTGAGCTGTCCACCTCCAACCGCGCCACGGTCGGCGGCATGATCAACACGGATGCCAGTGGCCAGGGCAGCTGCACCTACGGTAAAACCCGCGACCACGTGCTGGAGCTGCACAGCGTGCTGCTCGGTGGCGAGCGCCTGCATAGCCTGCCGATCGACGATGCTACGCTGGAACAGGCCTGCGCCGCGCCGGGCCGGGTCGGCGAGGTGTACCGCATGGCCCGGGAAATTCAGGAAACCCAGGCCGAACTGATTGAAACCACCTTCCCCAAGCTCAACCGTTGCCTGACCGGCTACGACCTGGCGCACCTGCGCGACGAGCAGGGCCGCTTCAACCTCAACAGCGTGTTGTGCGGCGCCGAGGGCTCGCTGGGGTATGTGGTCGAAGCCAAGCTCAACGTGCTGCCGATTCCCAAGTATGCGGTGCTGGTCAATGTGCGCTACACCAGCTTCATGGATGCGCTGCGTGATGCCAACGCGCTGATGGCGCACAAGCCGCTGTCGATCGAGACGGTCGACTCCAAGGTGCTGATGCTGGCGATGAAAGACATCGTCTGGCACAGCGTTGCCGAGTACTTCCCGGCGGACCCCGAGCGCCCCACGCTGGGCATCAACCTGGTGGAGTTCTGCGGCGACGAACCGGCCGAGGTCAACGCCAAGGTGCAGGCGTTCATCCAGCACCTGCAAAGCGACACCAGCGTCGAACGCCTGGGCCACACCTTGGCCGAAGGCGCCGAGGCAGTCACCCGCGTCTATACCATGCGCAAGCGTTCGGTGGGCCTGCTGGGCAACGTCGAAGGCGAAGTGCGCCCGCAGCCGTTCGTGGAAGACACCGCAGTGCCGCCAGAGCAGTTGGCCGACTACATCGCCGATTTCCGCGCACTGCTCGATGGCTACGGCCTGGCCTACGGCATGTTTGGCCACGTCGATGCCGGCGTGCTGCACGTGCGCCCGGCACTGGACATGAAAGACCCGGCGCAGGCTGCGCTGGTCAAGCCGATCTCCGACGCCGTTGCCGCGCTGACCAAGCGTTATGGCGGCCTGTTGTGGGGTGAGCACGGTAAGGGCCTGCGCTCGGAATACGTGCCCGAGTACTTCGGCGAGCTGTACCCGGCATTGCAGCGCCTGAAGGGCGCCTTTGACCCGCACAACCAGCTCAACCCGGGCAAGATCTGCACGCCGCCGGACAGCGCCGAGGGCCTGACCCCGGTCGATGGCGTGACATTGCGCGGCGACCTTGACCGTACCATTGACGAGCGCGTATGGCAGGACTTCCCCAGCGCCGTGCACTGCAACGGCAATGGCGCCTGTTACAACTATGACCCCAACGACGCCATGTGCCCGTCGTGGAAGGTTACCCGCGAACGCCAGCATTCGCCCAAGGGCCGCGCCTCGCTGATGCGCGAGTGGCTGCGCCTGCAGGGCGAGGCGAACATCGATGTGCTGGCTGCGGCGCGCAACAAGGTGTCGTGGCTCAAGGGCCTGCCGGCGCGTCTGCGCAACAACCGCGCGCGCAACCAGGGCCAGGAAGACTTCTCCCATGAAGTGTACGACGCCATGGCCGGCTGCCTGGCGTGCAAGTCGTGCGCCGGGCAGTGCCCGATCAAGGTCAATGTGCCGGACTTCCGCTCGCGCTTCCTCGAGCTGTACCACGGCCGCTACCAGCGCCCGCTGCGTGACTACCTGATCGGCTCGCTCGAGTTCACCATCCCCTACCTGGCGCACGCACCGGGGCTGTACAACGCGGTGATGGGCTCGAAGTGGGTGAGCCAACTGCTGGCCGACAAGGTGGGCATGGTCGACAGCCCGCTGATCAGCCGCTTCAACTTCCAGGCTACCCTGACCCGTTGCCGCGTTGGCATGGCCACGGTGCCGGCCTTGCGCGAGCTGACCCCGGCCCAGCGCGAACGCAGCATCGTGCTGGTGCAGGACGCCTTCACCCGCTACTTCGAAACGCCGCTGCTGTCGGCCTTCATCGACCTTGCCCACCGGCTGGGCCACCGGGTATTCCTGGCACCGTACAGCGCCAACGGCAAGCCGTTGCACGTACAGGGTTTCCTTGGCGCATTTGCCAAGGCGGCGATCCGCAACGCCACGCAGCTCAAGGCCCTGGCCGATTGCGGCGTGCCGCTGGTGGGGCTGGACCCGGCGATGACGCTGGTGTATCGCCAGGAGTATCAGAAAGTGCCAGGCCTGGAGGGTTGCCCGCAGGTGCTGCTGCCGCAGGAATGGCTGATGGATGTGCTGCCCGAGCAGGCGCCGACCGCACCGGGCAGCTTCCGCCTGATGGCGCACTGCACCGAGAAGACCAACGTGCCGGCCAGCACCCGGCAGTGGGAGCAGGTGTTCGCCCGTCTGGGGCTGAAGCTGGTGACCGAGGCCACGGGTTGCTGCGGTATGTCCGGTACCTATGGGCACGAAGCCCGCAACCAGGAAACGTCTCGGGTCATATTCGAGCAGAGCTGGGCGACCAAGCTGGACAAGGAAGGGGAGCCGCTGGCGACCGGTTACTCGTGCCGTAGCCAGGTCAAGCGCATGACCGAGCGGAAGATGCGTCACCCGCTTGAGGTGGTGTTGCAGTACGCTCAGCGCTAAGGTTCTGGGCCTTTGGGGGCTGCTTTGCAGCCCTTCGCGGGTGAACCCGCTCCTACGGGGGATCGTGCACGCCAGGCTGGCGCGTCAACCCAGCAGGGGCGGGGTTACCCGCGAAGAGGCCGGCAGCGGCTTTCAGGCTTCTGTTGTACGGTCCCTGCCACGGCGCGCCTGGCGGTACAAATAGAGGCTCAACACCAACCCGCACGCTGCCGCCGCCGCAGCGAACAGAAACATCGAAGCAAAGCCGAACCCCGCCGCCACCGCACCGACCAATGGCCCGGTCACCCCCAGTGACAAGTCGATGAACAGCGAATAAGCCCCCACCGCCGCCCCGCGGTTAGCTGCCGACACTTGGTTCACTGCCTCCACGCCCAACGCCGGAAACACCAGCGAGAAACCAAACCCGCTCAGTGCAGCCCCCGCCAAGGCCAGTTCGGCGTTGGGTGCCAGCCACAGCATCAACAGCCCGAGCACTTCCACCGACAGGCAGGCGATCGCCACCCTGAAGCCACCGATGCGATTGATCAGGTTGCCAAAGAGCAGTCGTGCGCTGATGAAACTGGCGCCGAACAGGCTCAGGGTCAGTGCCGCATTGGCCCAGCCGCGGCTTGCGTAGTACAGGGTGATGAAGGTGGCGATGGTGCCAAAGCCGATCGAGCCCAGGGCAAGCCCCGAGCCATGCGGGAATACCTTGCCCAGCACCCGCAGGAACGGCAGGCGTACACCGCTGACGATGGGGGCGGCTTGCTTGGGCCAGGCCAGCAGCAAACCGAGTACGCACAGCAGGATGATGCTCACACCCATGCTCCACAGCCCGAGGCCCTTGACCATCAGCACGCCCAGCGGGGCGCCGATGGCCAGCGCACCATAGCTGGCGATGCCGTTCCAGGAGATGACCTTGGCCGTGTTCGCGGCACCCACCCGGCCAATGCCCCAGCCGATCGCGCCAGAGCCTACCAGGCTTTCGGCGCTGCCCAGCACCAGGCGGCCGATCAGCAGGCAAGCCAGGCTCAGCCAAGGCAACTGGGTGAGGAAGGCGCAGGCCAGCATGAATACCCCGCTGAGCCCGCAGCCGGCCAGGCCATACATGACCGCCTTCTTGCTGCCGTGGTTATCGATGATGCGGCTGGCGCCAGGGCGACTGAGCAGGGTGGCCAGGTATTGCACGCTGATCACCAGGCCGGCGACCACGGCACTGAACCCCAGGTCGTTGTGCACATAGCCGGGCAAAACGGCCAGTGGGATGCCGATGTTCAGGTAGCCGATGAAGGTGAACAGGACGATGGAGACGACTTGCCCAGTGACGGCAAGGGGCGTGGGACTGCGTGGTGGCATTGGGGATCCGTTGCTGCGGTAAGGATGGCGGTGTGCGCCGCCATCTTAACCACAGCAAGGGTGTTTGCGGGCGAAGCTGTCAGCCTGTAGTCAGTTGGTGTATTCGAGCATCCAGGTCACACTGAACTCGGCTTGCGGGTAATCCAGCCGCAAGCGCGGCAGGACGAAGCCGCCACAGGAGCGACAGGAGTCGAGCAGTGTGAAGACATCGATACGCTCGACCTCGGTGTGGCGGTGAAGCAGTCTGCGGTTCAGCGCGCTGGCGATGTGCCGTTCGGCATCGAGATGTCGCTTATGGACGCGCGTCGACAGGAAATCTGCGCGCCGCAGGGTTGGCAACTCGGTAAACCGCGGGTCTGGCGGGAAAAACTGGTTAACCTGACGTGCATCGACGTAGTCCACTGCCGGTGTGAGGCGGGGCGTCGGGATGATATGCAATGCGCGTCGGCCAGGGCTGCCTGACAGGGCGAAGAACACCACGCGGCTATGGTCCTTCAGCGTGACGCTGGCAAAGGCCAGGTTGACTGGGTAGAGGTGCTGACGCAAGGCGGCCATCGCGTTGTCGTCGAGCGACTGCGCACCTGCTGCCGGTGCGTAAGGGGTAGTGGCGCCGCGCGCAGGTAGCAGATCGTCCAGTACGCCAAGGATGTGTTGGCGGTCTGCGGCGCTGGTGCTGTGGAACTGCCTCCAGATCGGGATTATCTCCCGGTTCAACGCTGCGATGCCGCGACTGGCGGGGCCCGCCAAAGCGTCCTGGGCCGCGCTCTGCGTGAGGATGTTGCGCGCGTAATCCGGGAGCAGGCGCGACTCCATGGCTTCGATGAATTGCAGGAATCGCGAGGGGTGGCGGAGCTGCCATGTTCGCCCTTGTTCTATCCAGTCGCGCAGCAATCTGACCACGTTATCGACATCGCGCTGCAGGTTGGGGCGTTCGGCGACGATGCGGTAGGTTTCGCTGATTTCCAGGTACCGCTCGATGGCCTCGTGGTCGGTGATTCTTTCGAACTTGCGACGCAGCCCTCTGGGTGGATGTGGCAGCGAAGCTGGCAGTGCCGGGGCATCCAGCAGCTTTGTCTGCCACGCCCAGGGCTGATGGGGGGCGCCATAAAATACCCCCAGATCGGCCTCGACGATCAACCACTGCTCACCGCGCCAGTCGATCAATGCGCCGCGCAGGGTACGGCGGTCGGGGATGGTCCGCGCCAGCCCGCCCAGGCGCACGGGAGGGCAGTGCTCGGTAATCTGCCTGACTTGCTCGATCGGCATGTCCGCAGGCAAGCCAAAGCGTAGTTCAGGCGATGGGTCGACCACGATGCGCCTGTGGTACACGGGCGGCGAGATGATGCCAAGGCGTAACTGGGTTTCTCCGACGGGCAAGGCTTTCAATTGCCTGGGGTGATTAGGCGCGTGCACGACGACCTTGCCCTCGCGCACCATGACCTGCGCCCAGATGTCGAAGCGTGTGTGCTGCGGGCGGTAACGAATCGGTACCGGCTCGATCCGCACGGTTTGGAAGGCGTGACTGACGTGTTGTCCGAACACGGGTGTGCCCGCGTCATTGGGCAAGGGCGAGAAGCTCAGGGCCATTTGCGCTTCGCCGCCGGGGTAGGGCGGCGGCACCACGGTGGGCGGCTGGCCGAGTAGCGGCTCATGGGCAACCCGACGGACCAGCCCCGAGGTGTTCGGCGTTTGCAGGCGATAGGCGGCGCCGTGAATGATTGCATCGACCGTGGCATTGTCGCGGGGTATGAGCGTGGCGGTCCCAGGCAGCTCCCGTGGCAACGGACCATGGCTGTCGGGTACCTGGTCAAGTAGCAGGGCATCGGGCGTTTGGCCCGGCAGTACCCTTCGCTGCACCATGAGCTCCCGGGATTCGGGAACGACCGTTGTCAGTTCGGGCGCGCTGCGCCAGCGCTTGGGCGGGGTAATGCGCTCGCTGAAGTCTGGCGTGACGGGGATGCTGCTCCAGCGTCGGGCGGCACGTGCGGCGTTCAGGCGTGCGATGCTGGCACTTTGGCCCAGTACGCCGGGAAGCTTGGCCAATGGTTTGAAGGCCCGTCCACCGAGCGTGACTGCCGCGCCTTTCAGCGCGGCGATGTCCAGGACGCAAGCCAGTGCATCGCTGCCATCCTCTGGGTTCAGGCAACTCAAGCCTGGTATCAGGTTGGAAAACAACCGTTGCAAGTAGCGCCCAGTGCTCACGGACTGGCGCCTGGCCAGGAATTGTTCGTGCGGGGTAGCGCCTTTGCCCAGTGCATGCAAGGCATCCCGATTGCCCAAGGCGATATCGCTGGCGTAATGCCTGGCCAGTGAGTCGAGGCGATCTTGCGAAGGGGCGCTGAGCACTTGTCGCAAGGCGGGGAAGTCGGCAGCAAGCCACGGCAGTTGCGATTGGTTGTATTCGCTGTAGACCAGCGTCAATTGCTCGGCCAGGCGTGTCGGCGCTGTGCGGGCAATGAAGTGCGCTTGCCAGTGCAGCCGTTCGGGGAACAGCTCGTAAAGCCAATCGCCCTCGGTGCCAGGGGCATGTACGACGAAACCCTGGGTGGCCGTCTGCATGTGCCAGTCCGCTCTGGGGCTGGAGCCGTACTCAGGTCGGTTATGGGGGCCCACGTAGACCGGCCAAGTAACGGCGTAGGCGGTCCAGGGGCCGTCACGCAGGCGGTCCTTGATGTCTTCCGGCAGGTGGTTAAAACAGCGGTGCAGGATACCTTGATAGAGGATGATGGCACGCTGTTCCCAAGCGCCGAAGGCCACTTCATACCAGGCGGTCACGTTCGGTAAGCGGGGGTTGTTTCGGTAGCCTGCGCCATGGTCGAGGTACATCAGCAGGTGCTCTTGGCCGTCAGCATCACGCGACTCTGGCGCTATCCGGCTCTGGAGCAACTGACGACGCGCCTCCTCGAAGCGGTCGGGGAGATCGTTGAGGCTTTCAACGTCCCTGACCGCCAGGTAGCGGTGCAACGCCAATTGCCATTGCTGGTGCGACCAGGGCGGGGGGAGTTCGAATGATCCGCGCAAGGGTGCCCACACGGCCAGCGTCTGGCGCAGTGCTTCGTCGGGAACAGGGTCATCCTCTTGCAGGGCCTGGCGCGTGACCTGTTCTGCATTGTCGAAGGTCATCGGTTGCTGGCGGGCGCTGAGTATCAGGGCCCCCTGGCGGATGCTGGCCCAGCGCAGGTCGGGCTCAAGGCTGAAATCGGCCGGGTAGCCACTGAGCAGTAGTTCGGGGGCGAAGCGGCGCATCAACAGTTCACCGGCCAGTTGCGCAATCGCCGGGGTGCAGGCGAGGCGGATTTGCACGCTGTTGATCAGGTCGAGGCGGATCTCCTCCACGGGGAGCGTGGCATTGCCGGGGCTGAACAGATCGAAAGCCATGATCAGCCCCGGCTGGCGGTCATCGGGTGGGTACAACACATCGATCAAGGTTTGTTCGGCCAAGGCCAAGTGATCGGAGCTGGCGTCCCATTCTGCCGAGGCGGCCAGTTCGCCGGCCCATCGGGTGAACATGGATGAATGCAACAGGGCGTCGAGCGCTTGAGCTGCTGGCGCATTCAATGCCGGGCCTGGGAAAAACACCTTTCCATTTTGATCAGGGGTTACGCCAGCCTCCCGTTCGCGGGCAGTGGGCGGGCGGTAACGCCTGCCTTGTGCATAGACGGTGGCACCGAGAGCGTTGAACAGGTGTACGGCAAGGTGAACGCCGGCTGGAGGCTTCAGCAGGTGTCTGGCCAGCGTGGGGAGGTCCAGGTAGTTGTCCAGCATCAGTGGACGGGAAGGCGATCGTGGGGGCAGGGGGGTAGTTGGCAAACTGGGGTAGAGCAGCAAGGCGGCCGCTACGAAGCAGTCACGTTGGGTCAGGCACACCCGGCGGGCCCAGAGTGCCTGGGCAAGGCTGCAACTGGCGTAGGGCCATGGATAGGGCAGGCCTTCGCTCAACTCGGCGATCAGTGAGGCATCGGTTGCCGTGATCACGATATGGGCCAGTTTTGCCTGCAAGGTCGCCACCAGGTTCGCCTGCACTTTGCTGCCGGCGGGCCGTCGCAGCATGCGGTTGAAGTGCTCATGCGCTGGTTCACGGGCGAAAGCTTCGGCCAGCTGCTGGCGCAGGTCATGATCGCTCAGGTCGACGGGGAACAGGTCTGTGAAGCCCAGTGCCTGGTTGAAATGTTCGCGCAGTGATGTGGCCAGGTCCATTGGGCCGGACAGGTCGCTGTGCAGGCGCACGTTTTCGGCGTCCAGGGTGTTTATCCGGGCGAGTAGGTCGGCGGCGTCAGTGATGGATGACATGGCTCTGCCTCTTTGCGGTTGGAGGCACGAGTCTGCGTAGGGTACGGGCGGGGTAGGGGGTAGTGGGTTGTTACAACGTTGATTTTAGACGGTGTGAAAACGTGATGACGGGGGTAGCCCGCAGGTCAGCCGTTTTCACACAGCCGGGGATGCGCAGTTATTCCTGGTCAGCGCTGGATTGATCGTCACCATCCTGCTCGGCGGCAGCTGCCGGTTCGGCGTGAACGGTCACGGATGGCTCTTCTGGGTTCAGGCTTGGGAAGGGAAGATTCGGGATTTCATGCATCTCGTCGTTCCTCGCAAGTGTGAGTGAAAAGTCTGCGCCAGGCGCGTTTGGAGCTTCAAAAAGCTGGGGCAGGATACACAAGTCTGGATGACAGTTTGGTTTTTTTCCTGGTCGTTTGTCGGTTTTGCGGGCGAACAACGCACATATGCCCCATGAAAAAAGGGGCCGCTGGCCCCTTTCTGGTGATTACTTTCGGCCTTCAGCCGTTTCCGCCACCTTGTCAGTGCGTGCGCACATGATGAAGTCGTTGCGGTGCAGGCCTTTGATCGAGTGGCTCCACCAGGTCACGGTGACCTTGCCCCATTCAGTCAGCAGCCCCGGGTGGTGGCCTTCGGCCTCGGCGATCTCGCCCACGGCATTGGTGAACGCCAGGGCGTGCTTGAAGTTCTTGAACAGGAACACGCGCTCCAGCTCCATGTGGCCGTCACGTACTTCGATGTTCCAGTCCGGGATTTCGCGGATCAGCTCGGCCAGCTCTTCGTCGGTGACTTTCGGTGCATCGGCGCGGCAGGCTTCGCAATGGGCTTGGTTCAAGGCATTCATGAGGTGTTTTCCGGTTCGAGTTGTTATCGGCAAGGTCGCTCAGGCAGCGACCTTGGGTGGAAACTTCGGTGCATGCAGACCCAGCTGCATGGCTTTATGGACCATGCCCATGATGTCTTCGTGGGCCAGGTCGAACAGGCGCTTCATGTTCGGCAGCACGAAATACACCGGTTGCAGAATGTCGATGCGGTAGGGCGTACGCATGGCCTCGATCGGGTCGAAGGCCTGGTGCTCGGGCTCGTCAGACAGACTGTAGACGGTCTCTTTCGGCGACGAGAGGATGCCACCACCATAGATTTTGCGGCCTTGCGCGGTTTCCATCAGGCCAAACTCGATGGTCATCCAGTACAAGCGCGCCAGGTACACACGTTGTTCCTTGGTCGCGGCCAGGCCGAGCTTGCCGTAGGTGTGGGTGAACTCGGCGAACCAGGGATTGGTCAGCAGCGGGCAGTGGCCGAAGATCTCGTGGAAGATATCCGGCTCTTGCAGGTAGTCCAGCTCTTCCGGGGTGCGGATAAAGGTGGCCACCGGAAAGCGCTTGCTGGCCAGCAGTTCGAAGAAGGTCTGGAAGGGGATCAGCGCCGGTACCCGGGCAACCTGCCAGCCGGTGGTGGCACCCAGCACCTTGTTGATCTCGCCCAGTTGCGGAATGCGGTCATGCGGCAACTTCAGCTGGTCGATGCCGTCCAGGTATTCCTGGCACGCACGGCCTTCGATCACTTTCAGCTGGCGGGTGATCAGGGTGTTCCACACCGCATGCTCTTGCTGCGGGTAATCGATAAAACCATGCGCATCGGGCTCGCGTGCCACGTATTGCGTCTGTTTCATGAGGCTCTCCTGGTGAGGGCTTTTCTTGTTATGTGCAGGACATGCCTAAAGGAATATCCCTTCACCCGCGGTTTTGCACGGGGGTGGGCCTTGGCCGGGATGGGTGCTGACGTGGGTTTTCGTAACGATAATTTTACAAAACTCAGCAAGTGTCGGAAAATTCGAGGCATATGGCTGGTGGAAACCCTGTTTTTGTCAGCTTATCTTTACGAATTTTCTGCGCGGTGTTGAAAAACATCGGCGCTTCGAGAGCCCTCATGCGTATCAAAGTCCATTGCCAGAACCGCATTGGCATCCTGCGCGACATTCTCAACCTGCTGGTGGAGTACGGCATCAACGTGCTGCGCGGCGAGGTGGGCGGTGACCATGGCAACGCCATCTACCTGCATTGCCCGAACCTGATCAACCTGCAATTTCAGGCCCTGCGGCCGAAGTTCGAGGCGATTGCCGGGGTATTCGGCGTCAAGCGCGTGGGCCTGATGCCAAGCGAACGCCGGCACATGGAGCTGAATGCGTTGCTGGGGGCGCTGGACTTCCCGGTGTTGTCGATCGACATGGGCGGCAGCATCGTTGCCGCCAACCGTGCAGCCGCGCAGTTGCTTGGCGTGCGTGTTGATGAAGTGCCGGGCATGCCGCTGGCGCGCTATGTAGAAGACTTCGACTTACCGGAACTGGTTCGGGCCAACAAGTCGCGCATCAATGGCTTGCGCATCAAAGTCAAAGGTGATGTGTTCCTGGCCGATATCGCACCGCTGCAGTCCGAGCACGATGACAGCGAGGCGCTGGCCGGCGCGGTGCTTACCTTGCACCGCGCCGACCGAATCGGCGAGCGCATCTACAATGTGCGCAAGCAAGAGCTGCGCGGCTTCGACAGCATCTTCCAGAGCTCGCGTGTGATGGCTGCGGTGGTGCGTGAAGCGCGGCGCATGGCGCCGCTGGATGCGCCGTTGCTGATTGAGGGCGAAACCGGTACCGGCAAAGAGTTGCTGGCGCGTGCCTGCCACCTGGCCAGCCCGCGTGGCCAGTCGCCGCTGATGGCCCTCAACTGCGCCGGGCTGCCCGAATCGATGGCCGAGACCGAGCTGTTCGGTTACGGCCCAGGGGCATTTGAAGGGGCACGCGCCGAAGGCAAGCTGGGGCTGCTGGAGTTGACCGCTGGCGGCACGCTGTTTCTTGACGGGGTCGGGGAGATGAGCCCGCGCCTGCAGGTAAAGCTGCTGCGCTTTTTGCAGGACGGCTGCTTCCGTCGGGTAGGTAGCGATGAAGAGGTCTACCTGGATGTACGGGTGATTTGTGCAACCCAGGTGGATTTGTCCGAGTTGTGTGCTCGTGGCGAGTTTCGCCAGGACCTGTATCACCGCCTCAACGTACTGTCGCTGCACATTCCGCCTTTGCGCGAGTGCATGGATGGCCTGGAGGGGTTGGTGCAGCATTTTCTTGATCAGGCCAGTCGGCAGATTGGCTGCGCCATGCCGCGCCTGGCGCCGGCGGCAATGGACAAACTTGGGCAGTATCACTGGCCGGGTAATGTAAGGCAGTTGGAAAACGTTTTGTTCCAGGCGGTTTCGTTATGTGACGGCGGCGTGGTTAAAAGTGAGCATGTTCGCTTGCCGGATTATGGCGTGCGGCAACCGTTGGGCGAGTTTTCGCTGGAAGGGGATTTGTCGCAGATTGTAGGGCGCTTTGAAAAGGCGGTGCTGGAAAGTTTGATGGGAGAGTTTCCCAGTAGTCGGGCCTTGGGGAAAAGACTGGGCGTTTCGCATACCACGATTGCCAACAAGTTGAGGGATTATTCGTTGGGCAAGTCGACTGATTAAATGGCTGTAAGTTAATAGCCTGTTAATCGGGTGGTGAATGCTTCGCGGGTGAACCCGCGCCTACAGGTACCGCGCCGCATTCATGGTGTGCGTGGTGCTCGTAGGCACGGGTTCACCCGCGAAGGGGCCCACAGGGCCCCAATTCACAAGGTGTCAGCCGTTAGAGCAGCCGTTCCCCATCACACGGTATTCGAGAATGTGTCTCTGGCCCTTGGAGTCTTCATAGGTCATGCGGGCTGGCACGACTTCGCACACGTTGGGCACTTCGCTCATCGAGATGACGCGGGCAATGTCCAGGTGCTGCGAGTAACTGTACTGTTCAACCGGAATCTGCTCGGCATCTTTTGCTTCACCGGCCATCGCCGCGCCGCAAAGACTGCCAAGTACCAATACCAGTAAAGCTTTCATTTTCTATTTACCTGTCTAAGGTCGTGAGGGGGCACGCGGCGCTTATGGCGCCGCGAGTACAGCGAGTTTTAACTATCGGGATTAGAGGGAGATTAACGCTTGCCTTCGTGGGGGCTGTTACCAGTTGTTAATCGCCTTGCCGTTGCTGGCGAGATGAATTTTATGGCGGTGGCCAATGCTGAAACAGTGGGTGTTTTGATAAAGTGTTTTGACAGAATCTGTAACAATCCTGTGCCAAAGCCCCTCGTTTTTCTCCGGAAGGGCTGTAATGCCCGCGCCAGAGCGCTTTGCCGGAACGGGTGTACCAAATTACTACCAACGTCGAATGGCTTTTGTCGCTCTGGTACAGTTACAAACGGTTCCATACAAAAACAACTATTACACCGAGGTAACACAGATGAGTGCGGCTCCACTGTATCCCGTTCGTCCCGAGGTTGCGGCCACTACCCTGACCGACGAGGCCACCTACAAGGCCATGTACCAGCAATCGGTGATCAACCCGGACGGCTTCTGGCGCGAGCAGGCCCAGCGTATCGACTGGATCAAGCCGTTCACCAAGGTCAAGCAGACCTCCTTCGACGACCACCATGTCGATATCAAGTGGTTCGCCGACGGCACTCTGAACGTTTCCTCCAACTGCCTGGACCGCCACCTTGAAGAGCGCGGTGACCAGTTGGCCATCATCTGGGAAGGTGACGACCCTTCCGAGCACCGCAACATCACCTACCGCGAGTTGCACGAGCAGGTCTGCAAGTTCGCCAACGCCCTGCGTGGCCAGGATGTGCATCGTGGTGACGTGGTCACCATCTACATGCCGATGATCCCTGAAGCTGTGGTCGCCATGCTGGCCTGTGCCCGCATTGGTGCGATTCACTCGGTGGTGTTCGGTGGCTTCTCGCCCGAGGCGCTGGCTGGTCGCATCATCGACTGCGAGTCCAAGGTGGTGATCACTGCCGATGAGGGCGTGCGTGGTGGTCGTCGTACTCCGCTCAAGGCCAACGTCGACCTGGCGCTGACCAACCCTGAAACCAGCAGCGTGCAGAAAATCATCGTGTGCAAGCGCACCGGTGGCGACATTGCCTGGCACCAGCACCGCGACATCTGGTACGAAGACCTGATGAAAGTGGCCTCCAGCCACTGCGCACCCAAAGAAATGGGTGCTGAAGAGGCGCTGTTCATCCTTTATACCTCCGGCTCCACCGGCAAACCGAAGGGCGTGCTGCACACCACAGGCGGTTACCTGGTTTACGCCGCACTGACCCATGAACGCGTATTCGATTACCGCCCGGGCGAGGTGTACTGGTGCACGGCCGACGTCGGTTGGGTCACCGGCCACAGCTATATCGTCTACGGCCCGCTGGCCAACGGCGCCACCACCTTGCTGTTCGAGGGTGTGCCGAACTACCCGGACATTACCCGCGTATCGAAGATCGTCGACAAGCACAAGGTCAACATCCTCTACACAGCGCCAACTGCCATTCGCGCCATGATGGCGGAAGGGCAGGCAGCTGTTGAGGGTGCCGACAGTTCCAGCCTGCGCCTGCTGGGGTCGGTGGGTGAGCCGATCAACCCTGAGGCCTGGAACTGGTACTACAAGACCGTAGGCAAGGAGCGTTGCCCGATCGTCGATACCTGGTGGCAGACCGAGACCGGCGGCATCCTGATCAGTCCGCTGCCTGGCGCCACTGCCCTCAAGCCGGGTTCGGCGACCCGTCCGTTCTTCGGGGTGGTGCCGGCACTGGTCGATAACCTGGGCAACCTGATCGACGGTGCTGCCGAAGGCAACCTGGTAATCCTCGACTCCTGGCCGGGTCAGTCGCGTTCGCTGTACGGCGACCACGACCGCTTCGTCGACACCTACTTCAAGACCTTCCGTGGCATGTACTTCACCGGCGACGGTGCGCGCCGTGACGAGGATGGTTACTACTGGATTACCGGCCGTGTGGATGACGTGCTCAACGTGTCCGGCCACCGCATGGGGACTGCCGAGATCGAAAGCGCCATGGTCGCGCACTCGAAGGTTGCCGAGGCTGCAGTGGTTGGCGTGCCGCATGACATCAAAGGGCAGGGCATCTATGTGTATGTCACCCTCAATGCCGGCATCGAGGCCAGCGAGCAATTGCGCCTGGAACTGAAGAACTGGGTGCGCAAGGAGATCGGTCCGATTGCTTCGCCGGATGTGATCCAGTGGGCGCCGGGGCTGCCGAAGACCCGTTCGGGCAAGATCATGCGCCGCATCCTGCGCAAGATTGCCACCGGTGAATACGACGCGCTGGGCGATATCTCGACCTTGGCCGACCCGAGTGTGGTGCAGCACCTGATCGATACCCACAAGGCGATGAGCCTGGCTTCGGCCTAATTCCCTCGCCGGCAATACCCCCTGTAGGAGCGGGCTTGCCCGCGAATGCGTCAGTTCAGGCTAAGCTGTCTCCTGACCTCATGCATTCGCGGGCAAGCCCGCTTTTGCATTGTTACCCGACAATCATCGGTAACTGTTCTGTCACCGGCCCTGCACAGGTTCGGGGCGCGAGGAAACAATTCCGGCCCGTTTCGGTGCGTCGGGGTCGCCATTTTGTGCATCACGGCACGCTACACTTGCCGTCGTACAAGGCTTTGCCAATAATAGGCCCAGGAATTGCTAGGTCTATAGGTTCTATTTCTTGCGCCATTGCATATTCTGCACTGGCTGTCAACATCGCTCGCGGCGGTTTCAGGCGCTTCTATAAGTAGTTGTCGCTTTGAAGAAATATCGACTACCGGGCTGTCGTTAAAATGCCACTCACTCGCTCGTGGTATGCGGCCTTGGTCGAACCCTGCGCGGCTCGCGTTGTACTCATTCGCATATCGGGCAGCCGTTACCTGCCTTGTATTGCCCCGTACCGATGGAGTTACCTGATGAAGAAGCTCGCACTGCTTGGCGCCCTGGCGCTGTCTGTGTTTTCCCTGGTGTCGCAGGCTGATGAAAAACCGCTGAAAATCGGTATCGAAGCTGCTTACCCACCCTTCGCCTTCAAGCAACCTGACGGCAGCATTGCCGGCTTTGACTACGATATCGGCAACGCCCTGTGCGAAGAGATGAAAACCAAGTGCACCTGGGTCGAGCAGGAATTCGACGGCCTGATCCCGGCGCTGAAGGTGCGCAAGATCGACGCTATCCTGTCGTCCATGTCGATCACCGATGACCGCAAGAAGTCGGTCGACTTCACCAAGCGCTACTACCTGACTCCGGCGCGCCTGGTCATGAAGGACGGCACTACCGTCAGCGACAGCCTCGATGAACTGAAAGGCAAGAAGATCGGCGTGCAGCGCGGCTCCATTCACGACCGCTTCGCCAAGGAAGTGCTGGGTGCCAAAGGTGCCACCGTGGTGCCTTACGGTACCCAGAACGAAATCTACCTGGACGTCGCTGCGGGTCGTCTCGACGGCACCGTGGCTGACGCCACCCTGCTGGAAGACGGCTTCCTCAAGACTGATGCCGGCAAGGGCTTCGCGTTCGTAGGTCCGGCCTTCACCGATGCCAAGTACTTCGGTGACGGTATCGGTATCGCCGTACGCAAGGGTGACAAGGCGAATGTCGACCGCATCAACGCGGCTATCGACGCCATCCGTGCCAACGGCAAGTACAAAGAAATCGAGAGCAAGTACTTCAATTTCGACATCTACGGTCCAGACTCGAAGTAAGACGTCGGGTTTCACCTGTGCAATGGTGCAAACAGCAGAGGCTCTGAGGTTTGCACCATTTTTCATTCTCTAGGTCGAGGACCTCATCATGTTGAAAGGCTACGGGGCAGTCATCCTCGACGGGGCGTGGCTGACGCTGCAGCTCGCCCTGTCGTCGATGGCCCTGGCCATCGTGCTCGGCCTGATCGGTGTGGCGCTGCGTTTGTCGCCAGTGCGCTGGCTGGCCTGGCTGGGCGATCTGTATTCCACGGTGATTCGTGGTATTCCGGACCTGGTCCTGATCCTGCTGATCTTCTACGGCGGGCAGGACATCATCAACCGGGTGGCGCCGCTGCTCGGCTACGACGACTACATCGACCTGAACCCGCTGGTTGCGGGTATCGGTACGCTTGGCTTCATTTTTGGCGCCTACCTCTCGGAGACCTTCCGCGGGGCCTTCCTGGGTATTCCCAAGGGCCAGGCCGAGGCGGGCGTGGCGTATGGCATGAGCCCCCGCCAAGTGTTCTTCCGCATCCAGGTGCCGCAAATGATCCGCCTGGCCATACCGGGCTTCACCAACAACTGGCTGGTGCTGACCAAGGCTACTGCACTGATTTCGGTCGTCGGCCTGCAGGACATGATGTTCAAGGCCAAGCAGGCGGCTGACGCCACCCGCGAACCCTTCACCTTCTTCCTGGCAGTGGCGGCGCTGTACCTGGTGCTGACCAGTGTCTCGCTGCTGGCCCTGAAGTATCTGGAACGCCGCTACTCGGTAGGCGTCAAGGTGGCTGAACTATGATTTTCGACTACAACGTCGTCTGGGAAGCGCTGCCGATGTACTTCGGCGGCCTGCTGACCACCCTGAAGCTGCTGGCGATTTCGCTTTTCTTCGGCCTGTTGGCGGCTGTGCCACTGGGCCTGATGCGAGTATCCAGGCAGCCGGTGGTCAACCTTGCTGCATGGCTGTACACCTACGTCATCCGTGGCACGCCGATGCTGGTGCAGCTGTTCCTGATCTACTACGGCCTGGCCCAGTTCGAAGCGGTGCGCGAGAGTATCTTCTGGCCGCTGCTGTCCAGTGCCACCTTCTGCGCCTGCCTGGCGTTCGGCATCAATACCAGTGCCTATACCGCCGAAATCATTGCCGGCAGCCTCAAGGCCACGCCGCATGGCGAGATCGAGGCCGCCAAGGCCATGGGCATGTCGCGCATGAAAATGTACCGCCGCATCCTGCTGCCATCGGCACTGCGTCGGGCACTGCCGCAGTACAGCAATGAAGTGATCATGATGCTGCAGACCACCAGCCTGGCGTCGATCGTTACCCTGATCGACATCACCGGTGCTGCGCGCACGGTCAATGCCCAGTACTACCTGCCTTTCGAGGCCTATATCACGGCGGGCGTGTTCTACCTGTGCCTGACCTTCATCCTGGTGCGCCTGTTCAAGATGGCCGAACGCCGCTGGCTCGGCTACCTGGCGCCGCGCAAGCACTGACCGCTTTGTGAGAATCGACAGCATGTACAAACTCGAAGTCCAAGACCTGCACAAGCGCTACGGCAGCCACGAAGTGCTCAAGGGCGTGTCGCTGGCGGCCAAGGCCGGCGACGTCATCAGCATCATCGGCTCCAGCGGTTCGGGCAAGTCGACCTTCCTGCGCTGCATCAACCTGCTGGAGCAGCCGCACGCCGGCAAGATCCTGCTCAACAACGAAGAGCTGAAGCTGGTCGCCGGCAAGGATGGCGCACTGAAGGCCGCCGACCCACGTCAATTGCAGCGCATGCGCTCACGCCTGTCGATGGTGTTCCAGCACTTCAACCTGTGGTCGCACATGACTGCGCTTGAGAACATCATCGAAGCGCCGGTGCACGTGCTGGGAGTGAACCGCAAGGAAGCCCTGGAGAAGGCCGAGCACTACCTGGCCAAGGTCGGCGTTGCCCACCGCAAGGATGCCTTCCCCGGGCATATGTCGGGTGGTGAGCAACAACGTGTGGCAATTGCCCGGGCATTGGCCATGGAGCCGGAGGTCATGCTGTTCGACGAGCCGACCTCGGCGCTTGACCCTGAGCTGGTAGGTGACGTGCTGAAGGTGATGCAGGCGCTGGCCCAGGAGGGTCGGACCATGGTGGTGGTGACCCACGAAATGGGCTTTGCCCGCGAGGTGTCCAACCAGTTGGTGTTCCTGCACAAAGGCCTGGTGGAAGAAACCGGCTGCCCGCGTGAAGTGCTGGCCAACCCGCAGTCGGAGCGCCTGCAGCAGTTCCTCTCCGGCAGCCTGAAGTAAAAGCTGCATTTTTGCACCAGAATAGGGCATGCTGCGCGGCGAGCGCAGCCTGACCCGGCGCACAGACTCGAACGACCTCAGGTTTCGGACCGTACCCTATGACCACCCAGCGAATCGGTTTTCTCATCTGGCCCAGCACCAGGCCCTTGACCCTGGCGTTGGCCGAGGAAGTGTTGCTGGTGGCGCAGCGGGTGCATCCGGATGTGGTCTACGAGTTGGTCTTCCTGCAGGCTGAGCCTGCGCAGGAAGGCGCCTGGCGCCTGCCGGGCGAGCCGTGGCTCGGCCGCCTGGAGGGTTGCCACAAGCTGTTTCTGCTGGCCGACGAGCCGCCTGCGGCGATGGGGGCTGCCTTCTCGACGGCGCTCAAGCAGCTGGCGCGCAGTGGCTGCCTGATCGGTGGCCTGTCGGCCGGGGTATATCCGCTGGCAATGCTGGGCCTGCTCGATGGTTACCGGGCAGCCGTGCACTGGCGCTGGCAGGATGACTTTGCCGAACGCTTCCCCAAGGTCATCGCCACCAGCCACCTGTTCGACTGGGATCGCGATCGTCTGACCGCCTGCGGTGGTATGGCCGTGACCGACCTGTTGCTGGCGGTGCTGGCGCGCGATCACGGGGCTGAGCTGGCTGGGGCTGTGTCGGAAGAGCTGGTGGTCGAGCGCATCCGCGAGGGTGGCGAGCGCCAGCGTATCCCGCTGCAGAACCGCCTGGGTTCGAGTCATCCCAAGCTGACTCAGGCGGTGTTGCTGATGGAAGCCAACATCGAAGAGCCGCTGACCACTGACGAAATTGCCCAGCATGTGTGCGTATCGCGTCGGCAGTTGGAGCGTATCTTCAAACAGTACCTGAACCGCGTGCCCAGCCAGTACTACCTGGAGTTGCGGTTGAACAAGGCGCGGCAGATGCTGATGCAGACCAGCAAGTCGATCATCCAGATCGGGCTGTCCTGTGGTTTTTCCTCGGGGCCGCATTTTTCCAGTGCCTACCGCAACTTCTTTGGTGCCACGCCGCGGGAAGACCGTAATCAGCGACGCAGCAGCAGCCCGTTTGAGTTGAGCTCGGCGCCGGCTGAAAAGGGCTGAGATTTCGGGTGGGTTCGGGGTGTATGCCTTGGGGGTGGTATTGGGGCGCAAATCGAGCGCCGCCCACGCGGCGCTTCGCGGGTAAACCCGCTCCTACGTTTGTTTCGGGCCAGTTATGCCTGTGGCATTTGCGCGCGAACGCCTGGGTGCCTATCTCGATATCGCGTCGTACCAACAAGGCGGTCGCGCGCGCCAGGCACAGGATGGACTGGCCCGAAACGAACGTAGGAGCGGGTTTACCCGCGAAGCGCCGCGCGGGCGGCGCTCGATCTCCCCGTCAACACATCAACATCGCCGTACATCCTGCCCCCTCACAATCCTATGTGAACACCCGTACATCCTGTCCCCCTCACAATCCTGTGTGAACACCCGTACATCCCGCCCCCTCACAAACCTGTGTGAACACCCGTTCACCCAGCCCCCTCTCTCCCGTACACTGCGCGATTGCGACAGTGTTTGTCGCATTGCCGAAAGCCTTGTCAAAACTGGGTTTTGCGCTGTAACAAGTTGTCGCTTGGCCGCAAGGACAGGCGCGGATCAGTCCTTACAATCCCCCCATCGCTCGCCACTTCCAGGCCAGCGTTCCTCTTCAGGAGACTCAGATGTCCGTTGAGCAAGCCCCGGTGCAACGTGCCGATTTCGACCAGGTGATGGTCCCCAACTATTCTCCGGCGGCCTTCATTCCTGTGCGAGGCGAGGGTTCCCGTGTCTGGGACCAGTCGGGTCGCGAGCTGATCGATTTTGCCGGCGGCATCGCGGTCAATGCCCTGGGCCACTGCCATCCGGCACTGGTCAAGGCCCTGACTGAACAGGCCAACACCCTCTGGCACGTATCCAACGTGTTCACCAACGAGCCGGCCCTGCGCCTGGCCCACAAGCTGGTGGACGCCACTTTTGCCGATCGCGCGTTCTTCTGCAACTCCGGCGCCGAGGCCAACGAGGCCGCTTTCAAGCTGGCCCGTCGTGTGGCGCATGACCGCTTCGGTCCGCAAAAGCACGAAATCATCGCCACCGTGAACAGCTTCCACGGTCGCACCCTGTTTACCGTCAGCGTGGGTGGCCAGCCGAAGTACTCCGATGGCTTTGGCCCGAAGATCACCGGTATCAGCCATGTGCCGTACAACGACCTGGAAGCGTTGAAGGCACAGATTTCCGACAAGACCTGCGCCGTGGTGATCGAGCCGATCCAGGGCGAGAGCGGCGTGGTGCCGGCCGACAAGGCCTACCTGGAAGGCGCGCGCAAGTTGTGTGACGAGCACAACGCTCTGCTGATCTTCGACGAAGTGCAGACGGGCGTGGGCCGTACCGGCTCGCTGTATGCCTACCAGCACTACGGCGTGACCCCGGACATTCTGACCAGTGCCAAGAGCCTGGGCGGCGGCTTCCCGATTGGCGCCATGCTGACCACCACCGAGCTGGCCAAGCACCTGGCCGTTGGTACCCACGGCACCACTTATGGCGGCAACCCGCTGGGCTGCGCCGTTGCCTGCGCTGTGCTGGATGTGGTCAACACCCCGGAAACCCTGGCCGGTATCAAGGCAAAGCACGAGCGCTTCAAAACCCGCCTGGAGCAGATCGGACAGCAGTACGGCCTGTTCAGCCAGGTGCGTGGCGTTGGCTTGCTGCTGGGCTGCGTCTTGGCCGAGGCCTGGCAAGGCAAGGCCAAGGACGTGCTCAACGCTGCCGAGAAAGAAGGCGTGATGGTGCTGCAGGCCGGCCCGGACGTGGTCCGCTTCGCGCCAAGTCTGGTGGTTGAAGACGCCGACATCGACGCAGGCCTGGATCGCTTCGAACGCGCTGTGGCCACACTGACCAAAGGCTGATCCGCCAGCGGTCCTTTCGCCGGCCCCGGCCCAGCCTCGGCACGAGGCTGAACCGGGCCGGCGATACCCGATTCCAGTGCAGGTGCCTGGGCGCCTGCCGTTTTTCCGTGCCGCCGTGAACGGCCCGTATTCCAAAGGAGTGACACCATGCTGGTGATGCGCCCCGCGCAAATGGCTGATCTGAACGACGTGCAGCGCATGGCTGCAGACAGCCCCATTGGTGTCACCTCGCTGCCGGACGACACTGCTCGTCTGGGCGACAAGATTGCCGCCTCTGAGACATCCTTCGCCGCCGAGGTCAGCTTCAACGGTGAAGAGAGTTACTTTTTCGTGCTCGAAGACAGCGAAACGGGCAAGCTGGCCGGCTGCTCGGCCATCGTCGCTTCGGCCGGGTACTCCGAGCCGTTCTACAGTTTTCGTAACGAAACATTCGTGCACGCCTCACGCGAGCTGAAGATACACAACAAGATCCATGTGCTGTCGCTGTGTCACGATCTGACCGGCAACAGCCTGCTGACCAGCTTCTATGTGGCGCCGGAGCTGGTGAACAGTGGCTGGGCCGAGCTCAACTCGCGCGGCCGACTGCTGTTCATGGCCGCGCACCCGGAGCGTTTCGCCGATTCAGTGGTGACCGAGATTGTCGGCTTCAGCGACGAGCAGGGTGAATCACCGTTCTGGGACGCCATCGGCCGCAACTTCTTCGACCTCAACTATGCCGACGCCGAGCGCCTGTGCGGCCTGAAGAGCCGTACCTTTCTCGCCGAGCTGATGCCGCATTACCCGATCTACGTGCCGTTGCTGCCAGACCTGGCGCAGGAAGCCATGGGCCAGGTACATCCGCGGGCACAGATCACCTTCGACATACTCATGCGCGAAGGCTTCGAGACCGAGCACTACATCGACATTTTCGACGGCGGCCCGACCCTGCATGCGCGCACCTCTGGCATTCGCTCGATCGCCCAGAGCCGGGTTGTACCGGTGAAGATCGAAGAGGCCCCGGTCAAAGGCGGGCGCCCGTACCTGGTGTGCAACGGCCTGTTGCAGGACTACCGCGCGGTGTTGCTGGACCTGGACTGGGTGCCTGGCAAACCGGTCAGCCTGAGCGTGGCTGCAGCCGACGCGCTGGGCGTGGGCGAGGGCGCCAGCGTGCGCCTGGTTGCGGTTTGAGGTCTGGCAACAGACGTTTCGGGATTGATGCGTTAGCAGAGTTTCGCGGCGGCCGATGCCGCCGCACAAGGAGATAGCATGATCGTTCGTCCTGTACGCAGCAGCGATTTGCCTGCGTTGATCGAATTGGCACGCAGCACCGGCACCACCGGGCTGACCACGCTGCCGGCCAACGAAGAGCGCCTGGGGCATCGCGTTGGTTGGGCGGAAAAAAGCTTTCGTGGCGAGGCTGAGCGTGGCGACACCGATTACCTGTTCGTGCTGGAAAACGACGAAGGTCTGGTGGTGGGCATCAGCGCCATCGCCGGCGCCGTCGGCCTGCGTGAGCCCTGGTACAACTATCGGGTCGGCCTGACGGTCAGCGCCTCGCAGGAGCTGAAGATCTACCGCGAAATCCCGACGCTGTTCCTGGCCAACGACCTGACTGGCAACTCCGAGCTGTGCTCGCTGTTCCTGCGCAGCGACCACCGCTCCGGCCTCAATGGCCGCCTGCTGTCGCGCGCGCGTATGCTGTTCATTGCCGAGTTCCCGGAGCTTTTTGGCAAGAAAATCATTGCCGAGATGCGCGGCATGTCTGACGAGCAGGGCCGTTCACCGTTCTGGGAAAGCCTGGGTCGTCATTTCTTCAAGATGGAGTTCAGCCAGGCCGACTACCTCACCGGCGTGGGCAACAAGTCGTTCATCGCCGAGCTGATGCCCAAGTTCCCGCTGTACACTTGCTTCCTGTCCGAGGCCGCGCGCAACGTGATCGGCCGCGTGCACAAAGACACCGAGCCGGCGTTGGCCATGCTCAAGCAGGAAGGCTTCAACTACCAGGGCTACGTCGACATCTTCGACGCCGGCCCGGCCATCGAATGTGACACTGCCAAGATCCGCGCCGTGCGCGAGAGCCAGACCCTGGTGCTGGCGATCGGTACGCCAGGCGATGACGCGACCCCTTTCATCATCCACAACCGCAAGCGCGACGACTGCCGTATCACTGCTGCACCTGCACGGTTGGCTGCCGGTACTCTGGTGGTCGACCCGTTGACCGCCAAGCGCCTGCGCATGGGCGTCGGCGACAATGTGCGTGCGGTGCCGCTGTCGGCCAGCCGGGAGGCCCAGTAAATGACCACGCATTACATCGCAGGCAGTTGGCAGGCCGGCCAGGGTGAAACCCTGCAGTCGCTCAATCCGGTGACACAGGCCGTGATCTGGCAAGGGCAGGGCGCTGACGCCAGCCAGGTCGACGCTGCCGTGCAGGCTGCGCGGCAGGCTTTCCCGGCCTGGGCGCAGTTGAGCCTGGAGGCACGTATCGATGTGCTGGAGAAGTTTGCCGCGCAGTTGAAAGTGCATGCCGAAGCCATGGCCCAGTGCATTGGCGAGGAAACCGGAAAGCCGCTGTGGGAATCTGCGACTGAAGTCACCAGCATGATCAACAAGGTGGCGATTTCGGTACAGAGCTACCGCGAGCGCACCGGCGAAAAGAGTGGCCCGCTGGCCGATGCCACGGCTGTGCTGCGGCACAAGCCTCACGGCGTCGTGGCAGTGTTCGGCCCCTACAACTTCCCCGGGCACCTGCCCAATGGCCATATCGTGCCGGCGCTGCTGGCAGGCAACTGCGTGGTGTTCAAACCCAGCGAGCTGACCCCCAAGGTCGCTGAGCTTACCGTTAACTGCTGGATTGCTGCCGGCCTGCCGGCGGGTGTGCTGAACCTGGTGCAGGGCGCACGCGAAACCGGTGTGGCTCTGGCCGCCAACCCAGGTATCGATGGCCTGTTCTTCACCGGCTCCAGCCGTACCGGCAACCTGCTGCATCAACAGTTCGCAGGCCGCCCAGACAAGATTCTGGCCCTGGAAATGGGGGGTAACAACCCGCTCGTGGTGGACGAGGTCAAGGACCTCGACGCAGCGGTGTATACCATTATCCAGTCGGCGTTCATTTCCGCTGGTCAACGCTGCACTTGCGCGCGGCGCTTGCTGGTACCGCAAGGCGCCTGGGGCGATGCGCTGATCGCGCGCCTGGTCGAGGTCTGCAAAACCATCACGGTGGGGGCGTTCGATGAGCAGCCGGCGCCTTTCATGGGCTCGGTGATTTCGCTGCAGGCGGCTCGGGCGCTGCTAGCCGCCCAGGCCGAACTGGCCGCCAAAGGTGGCGTGAAACTGCTGGAAATGACCCAGCCACAGGCCGATGCCGCATTGCTGACTCCGGGCATTGTCGATGTCACCGCCGTGGCTGACCGCCCGGACGAAGAGTTTTTCGGCCCGCTGCTGCAGGTGATCCGCTACGCCGACTTCGATGCTGCCATCGATGAAGCCAACAACACCCAGTATGGCCTGGCCGCTGGCTTATTGTCTGATTCGCGAGCCCGCTACCAGTACTTCTGGCTGCGCAGCCGCGCCGGCATCGTCAACTGGAACAAACAGCTGACGGGGGCTGCCAGCAGCGCGCCGTTCGGTGGTGTGGGAGCCAGTGGCAACCATCGCGCCAGTGCCTATTACGCAGCCGACTACTGCGCTTACCCCGTGGCTTCGCTGGAGACCGCCAGCCTTGCCTTGCCGGCGACCCTGACGCCGGGCGTCACCCTATAACAACAGGTCACGGAGCCTAGCCGATGAAATCCTATGAAGTGAATTTTGATGGCCTGGTGGGGCCTACCCACAACTATGGCGGCCTGTCTTACGGTAACGTGGCTTCGCAGAGCAACAGCCAGCAGGGGTCCAACCCGCGTGAGGCAGCGCGCCAGGGCCTGGCGAAGATGAAAGCGCTGGCCGACATGGGCTTCAAGCAGGGTGTTCTGGCGCCACAAGAGCGCCCGGACGTGGCGGCGCTGCGCCGCCTGGGGTTCAGTGGTAGCGATGCCGAAGTTATCCAGCGCGCCGCCCGCGAGGCCATGCCGTTGCTGGTGGCCAGTTGCTCGGCCTCGAGCATGTGGGTGGCCAACGCCGCGACAGTCAGCCCGAGTGCCGACACTGCTGACGGTCGCGTGCACTTCACCGCGGCCAACCTCAACTGCAAATATCACCGCAGCATCGAGCACCCGACCACCAGCCGCGTGCTGGGCGCCATGTTCAACAACGACAGGCACTTTGCCCACCACGGCGCGCTACCTGCCGTGGCACAGTTCGGTGATGAGGGTGCGGCCAACCACACGCGCTTCTGCCGCGCCTATGGCGAGCCTGGTGTGGAGTTCTTTGTCTACGGCCGCAGCGCTTTCGACAGCCGTTACCCGGCGCCACAGAAGTACCCGGCCCGGCAAACCCTGGAGGCCTCGCAGGCTGTGGCCCGGCTGCACGGCCTGAGCGATGACGGAGTGGTCTACGCTCAACAGAACCCGTCGGTGATCGACCAGGGCGTGTTCCACAATGATGTGATTTCGGTGGGTAACGGCGAAGTGCTGTTCTACCACGAGGACGCGTTCCTCGAGACCGACGCGGTACTTGGGCAGTTGCGAGCTAAACTGGCCAGCAAGGGTGGCAACTTCCAGGCCATCTGCGTGCCCAGGGCCGCGGTAGCGGTGGAGGATGCGGTGCGTTCCTACCTGTTCAACAGCCAGCTGCTGAGCCGCGACGATGGTTCCATGCTGTTGGTCGTGCCGGAAGAGTGCCGCAACAACGAGCGGGTCTGGGCTTATCTCGGCCAGTTGACCAGCCAGGGAGGCCCGGTGAAGGAGGTCAAGGTGTTCGACCTCAAGCAGAGCATGCAAAACGGCGGCGGCCCAGCCTGCCTGCGTTTGCGCGTGGCTTTGAAGGAATCGGAACTGGCGGCGGTCAACCAAGGCGTTATCATGACGGCCTCGCTGTATGACACGCTGCTGCAGTGGGTGGACAGGCACTACCGCGATCGCCTTGGCGAAGCTGACCTGGCTGACCCGCAACTGCTGGTGGAGTGCCGTACGGCACTGGACGAATTGACCCAGATCCTGAAGTTGGGCTCGGTGTATCCGTTCCAACGCCAACCTTGAAGAGAGACTCTGTAATGACCGACGCCTTGCGCCTGATCCTCGAAGATGAAGACGGCACCCAGCTGGAAACTTCCTGCACCCGCTTTGCTGTGGTCTGGCAAGGCAAGGAAGTGTGGATTCAGCAGGATGGCCGTGGCCAGCTGCTGATCGGTGTGGATGTCGAGGAAGACGACACTGAGTATGCCAACTTGCTGCTACGCCCGATGGCCACCAATCTGGTCAGCCTGCAGCTGGAAATGGAACCGGCAGAGCTTGGCGAAGACGACGATCACGTTCATGGCCCTGACTGCGGTCACCACCACTAAGGAAGCACCTATGCTCGCCCTTGGCAAATTGCTTGAGCTGACCCTCACCGATCACGAACCGGCCGAGAAGACCCAAGTGACACCCAAGGGCGCGCGTTTGCGGTGGCTGGGGGAGGGCGCGCTCGAAGTGCGTCCGGCCGAAAGCGAAGACTGCGGGCTGGACTTGCTGTTGTCCGCCGGCATTCATGGCAACGAAACAGCGCCGATCGAATTGCTCGAGCGGCTGCTGCACGGCGTGGCCAACGGCAAGATCAAACCCAGGGCTAGAGTGCTGTTCCTGTTCGGCAACCCGCCAGCGATCCGCAAGGGTGAGCGCTTTATCGAACAGGACATCAACCGCTTGTTCAATGGCCGCCATGAGCTGTCCAGCGGCTTCGAAGCATTGCGTGCTGCCGAGCTGGAGCAGTTTGCCCGGGTGTTTTTCAGCAAACCGGGGCGCAATCGCCTGCATTACGACCTGCATACTGCCATCCGCGGTTCTAAGATCGAGCAATTCGCCTTGTACCCTTATAAAGAGGGGCGCAAGCACTCCCGTCGCGAACTGGCGCGCCTGGCGGCGGCAGGTATGGAAGCGGTGTTGCTGCAAAGCAAGTCGTCCATCACCTTCAGCGCATTCACCTACGAACAGCTTGAGGCTGAAGCCTTCACCCTGGAGCTGGGCAAGGCCCGTCCGTTCGGCCAGAACGAGCAGGTCAACCTCGACAAGCTCGAAGAGCGGTTGGTCCGCATCATCGAGGCTACCGAGCCAGAGGACGAAAGTTCGCTGGATGGCCTGCAACTGTTCAGGGTTTCCCGAGAAGTCATCAAGCACAGCGACAGTTTCCATCTGCACCTGCCGGCGGACATCGAAAACTTCTCCGAGCTGAGCAAGGGTTACCTGCTGGCTGAAGACCTGGCCGAGATGCGCTGGGTGGTCGAGGAGGAGGGCGCACGCATCATCTTCCCCAACCCCAAGGTCAAGAATGGCTTGCGCGCCGGCATTCTGATCGTGCCGGATTCGGGGCAGCACCTGGGGTGAGACCGGTGTCGCCTGTTTCGCGGGTGAGCCCGCCCCCACGAGATATGTGCAAGGTCTCAATGTGGCGCCGTACCCGTAGGAGCGGGTTTACCCGCGAAGCAGGCGACACGATTTCGGATCCTATCCATGATGAAAACCTTTTAATTCACCGCCTGTTCCATTTTCCCTTCCCTTGAGCGGTAATTGGCTTGCCAGTGGCGAAACACAGGATTTAGCATCCGGTCATGTCGTTTTCGTTTGCGTAGCCCGAAAAACCGTCCAAACGATGGCTTCTATCGTATAAACACACTGCATCGAGACTGCAGGACCGATATAATGCGGCCCTTTGCCGTCGTTTCGTCGACGCGTTTGCCCAACAGGGCCGCCGTTTCCGTGGAAGAACCTATGAAAAGCGCAGAAATCCGTGAAGCCTTCCTTCGCTTCTTCGAAGAGCAGGGACATACCCGAGTCGCCTCCAGTTCGCTGATCCCGAACAACGACCCGACCCTGCTGTTCACCAACGCAGGCATGAACCAGTTCAAGGACTGCTTCCTCGGTGCGGAGAAGCGCGCCTACACGCGTGCTGTCAGCAGCCAGAAGTGCGTGCGTGCCGGTGGCAAGCACAACGACCTGGAAAACGTCGGTTACACCGCGCGTCACCACACCTTCTTCGAAATGCTGGGTAACTTCAGCTTCGGCGACTATTTCAAGCGCGACGCCATTACCTTCGCCTGGACCTTCCTGACCTCTGAGCAGTGGCTGAACCTGCCCAAAGAAAAGCTCTGGGTCACCGTCTACGCCACCGACGACGAAGCCTACGACATCTGGACCAAGGAAGTCGGCGTGCCGGCCGAGCGCATGGTGCGCATCGGCGATAACAAGGGCGCCCCGTACGCCTCCGACAACTTCTGGACCATGGGCGATACCGGCCCGTGCGGCCCGTGCACCGAGATTTTCTACGATCACGGCGCGGATATCTGGGGCGGCCCACCCGGTTCGCCAGAAGAAGACGGTGACCGCTACATCGAGATCTGGAACAACGTCTTCATGCAGTTCAACCGCACCGCCGACGGCGTATTGCACCCGCTGCCAGCGCCGTCGGTGGACACCGGCATGGGCCTGGAGCGCATCAGCGCCGTGCTGCAGCACGTGCATTCGAACTACGAGATCGACCTGTTCCAGAACCTGCTGGCTGCCGCAGCCAAGGCCATCGGTTGCAGCAATGACGGCCAGGCCTCGCTGAAAGTGGTCGCAGACCACATCCGTTCGTGCGGTTTCCTGATTGCGGATGGCGTGCTGCCGTCCAACGAAGGCCGTGGCTACGTGCTGCGCCGCATCATCCGCCGCGCTTGCCGTCACGGCAACAAGCTGGGCGCCAAGGGCAGCTTCTTCTACCAGATCGTTGCCGCACTGGCCGCTGAAATGGGCGAAGCCTTCCCAGAGCTGAAGAGCCAGCAAGCGCACATCGAGCGGGTGCTCAAGGCCGAAGAAGAGCAGTTCGCCAAAACCCTGGAGCAGGGCCTGCGCATCCTCGAGCAGGACCTGGCCCAGCTGAAAGGCGACGTGGTACCGGGCGACGTGGTGTTCAAGCTGTACGACACCTATGGCTTCCCGATGGACCTGACTGCCGACATCGCGCGTGAGCGTGAGCTGACTATCGACGAAGCCGGCTTCGAGCGTGAAATGGACGCCCAGCGTGAGCGTGCCCGTTCCGCCAGCGCCTTCGGCATGGATTACAACAGCCTTGTGAAGGTCGACAGCGCCACCGAGTTCCTCGGCTACGATGCCACTGAAGGCCAGGGCAAGATCATCGCCTTGTACAAGGACGGCCAGTCCGTCGACCAACTGGGTGAAGGCGAGCAGGGCGTGGTCGTGCTCGACCGCACACCGTTCTACGCCGAATCCGGCGGCCAGATTGGCGACACCGGCTTCCTGCAGGCTGGCGCTGCACGCTTTGACGTGCGCGACACTACCAAGACCGGCGGTGCCTTCCTGCACCACGGCGTGGTTGCCAGCGGCGCGCTGGTGATCGGTTCGCCAGTCGAGGCCAAGGTCGATGCAGAGGTGCAACACGCTACCTCGTTGAACCACTCCGCCACTCACCTGCTGCACGAAGCGCTGCGCCAGGTGCTGGGCGAGCATGTACAGCAGAAGGGCTCGCTGGTCGACAGCCAGCGCCTGCGTTTCGACTTCAGTCACTTCGAGGCGGTGAAGCCAGAGCAGATCAAGGCGCTGGAAGACATCGTCAACCGCGAAGTGCGCAAGAACACTGCCGTTGAAACCGAACTGACCGACATCGAAACTGCCAAGGCCAAAGGTGCAATGGCGCTGTTCGGCGAGAAATATGGCGACACCGTGCGTGTGCTGAGCATGGGCGGCGATTTTTCGGTGGAATTGTGCGGCGGTATCCACGCCAAGCGCACCGGTGACATCAGCCTGTTCAAGATCATCAGCGAAAGCGGCGTGGCCTCTGGCGTGCGCCGTATCGAAGCCGTAACCGGTGCCGCTGCGCTGGCTTACCTGAACGCTGCCGAAGAGCAGGTCAAGGAAGCCGCACAACTGGTGAAAGGTAACCGCGACAACCTGATCGACAAGCTGTCGGCTGTGCTTGAGCGCAACCGCCAGCTGGAGAAGCAGCTGGAACAGCTGCAGGCCAAGGCCGCCAGCGCCGCCGGGGACGATCTCTCCAACGCGGCTGTTGAGGTCAAGGGTGCCAAGGTCCTCGCCGCCCGCCTGGATGGGCAGGATGGCAAGGCCCTTCTGGCCCTGGTCGATCAGCTGAAGAACAAGCTCGGCCACGCAGTGATCCTGCTGGGCAGTGAGCATGAGGGCAAGGTTGTGCTGGTGGCCGGCGTGACCAAGGACCTCTCCAGCCAACTCAAGGCTGGCGATCTGATGAAACAAGCCGCTGCGGCGGTGGGTGGCAAGGGCGGTGGCCGTCCGGACATGGCCCAAGGTGGTGGCGTCGACGTCGCTGCCCTGGACCAGGCCCTGGCGCTGGCCGTGCCATTCGCAGAGCAGGGACTTTGAGATGAAGGGGTGGATGGTCTAGTGGCCACACAGGCCAATCCCGTCCACCCCTTCATGTTGGATTGTTTTTTGGGGCCCTGTATGGGCTGAGGCACCATTGAAATGGCGTTGATCGTACAGAAATTTGGCGGCACCTCTGTCGGTTCCATCGAGCGGATCGAGCAGGTAGCCGAAAAGGTCAAGAAGCACCGTGAAGCGGGCGACGACCTGGTGGTTGTGCTGTCGGCCATGAGCGGTGAAACCAATCGTCTGATCGACCTGGCCAAGCAGATTACCGATCAGCCGGTTCCTCGTGAACTGGACGTGATCGTGTCGACCGGTGAGCAGGTCACCATTGCCTTGCTGACCATGGCCTTGATCAAGCGTGGTGTGCCAGCGGTGTCCTACACCGGCAACCAGGTGCGTATTCTCACCGACAGCTCGCACAACAAGGCGCGCATTCTGCAAATCGACGACCAGAAGATTCGTGCCGACCTCAAGGAAGGTCGCGTGGTCGTGGTTGCAGGCTTCCAGGGCGTCGACGAGCACGGCAGCATCACTACCCTGGGTCGTGGTGGCTCTGATACCACCGGCGTGGCCCTGGCGGCGGCGCTGAAGGCTGATGAGTGCCAGATCTACACTGATGTCGATGGCGTCTATACCACCGACCCGCGCGTCGTGCCACAGGCTCGTCGCCTGGAGAAGATCACCTTCGAAGAGATGCTGGAAATGGCCAGCCTCGGTTCCAAGGTGCTGCAGATCCGCTCGGTGGAGTTCGCCGGCAAGTACAACGTTCCGCTGCGCGTGCTGCACAGCTTCAAGGAGGGTCCGGGTACCCTCATTACCATTGATGAAGAGGAATCCATGGAACAGCCGATCATTTCCGGTATCGCCTTCAACCGTGATGAAGCGAAGCTGACCATTCGCGGCGTGCCGGATACCCCGGGCGTGGCCTTCAAGATCCTCGGCCCGATCAGCGCTTCGAACATCGAGGTCGACATGATCGTGCAGAACGTTGCTCACGATAACACCACCGACTTCACCTTCACCGTGCACCGCAACGAGTACGAGAAGGCCCAGAGCGTGCTGGAAAACACTGCGCGCGAGATCGGTGCCCGTGAAGTGATCGGCGACACCAAGATCGCCAAGGTCTCGATCGTTGGCGTTGGCATGCGTTCGCACGCCGGTGTTGCCAGCCGCATGTTCGAAGCCCTGGCCAAGGAGAGCATCAACATCCAGATGATCTCCACTTCCGAGATCAAGGTTTCGGTGGTGCTCGAAGAGAAGTACCTGGAGCTGGCCGTACGCGCGCTGCATACCGCGTTCGAGCTGGATGCTCCTGCCCGACAGGGCGAGTAAGGCGCTGCCTGGAAGGGCGCGGCTTGCCGCGCCCTTCGCGTTTCTGCTCGCCACGCAGGCCCTGTCCTGCCCTGTGCGGTGAGTAACCGGGGCCATGGTCGTCGTCCGCGACCTGGCCCGATATCCAAGACTGTTACCCCTGAATGTTTTGCGTAAGGAGAAAGCTATGTTGATTCTGACTCGTCGGTGCGCCGAGAGCCTGATCATTGGAGACGGCGAGATCACCGTGACGGTGCTTGGCGTCAAAGGCAACCAGGTGCGTATTGGCGTGAGCGCCCCGAAAGAAGTGGCAGTTCACCGCGAGGAAATCTACCTGCGGATCAAGAAGGAGAAGGATGAAGAGCCAAGCCTTTAATTTTTTTGAAGTTTTTTTCAAAAAAAGGGTTGCAAAGGTGAAAGAGGTTCTTTAATATTCGCCTCGTGTTGCGGTGAGGTGGCCGAGTGGCCGAAGGCGCTCCCCTGCTAAGGGAGTATACCTCATAAGGGTATCGGGGGTTCGAATCCCCCCTTCACCGCCATTATTCGCTTAGGGCGCTGTAAACGGTAAGAACGCTAAGTAGTTGATTTTAAACGAAAAAGTTCTTGCAAAAATGTTTCAGCGACCTATAATGCGCGGCAAGACACGGACTCATAGCTCAGCTGGATAGAGTACTCGGCTACGAACCGAGCGGTCGGAGGTTCGAATCCTCCTGAGTCCGCCACTTTTGAAGTGGCTTTGCTTAGAAGCTGCTTCAAACAACCAGTGGTAATCTGGTCTAAAAATACCAATGCGGACTCATAGCTCAGCTGGATAGAGTACTCGGCTACGAACCGAGCGGTCGCAGGTTCGAATCCTGCTGAGTCCGCCACTTTTTGAAGTGGTTATGCTTGCAAAGCTACTTCAGTCAACCAGTGGTAACCTGGTCTAAAACTACCACCACGGACTCATAGCTCAGCTGGATAGAGTACTCGGCTACGAACCGAGCGGTCGGAGGTTCGAATCCTCCTGAGTCCGCCACACCCCCTCAAAAAGCCCGCTCAATAGAGCGGGCTTTTTGTTTGTGCGCCAATGAATTCTTGATCATGTCGATCTACGCTCTTCTGTAATGATTGCGGTGTAGTTTGGAGCCGCTGCGCGGCCTCAAAAATCGAATGTGCTTTCCCATCCATAACAACCGTCGCACTGATAGCTTCGAGCGTTGTCCCAGCTTTATCACGCAAACGATTGTTCTGGCCAAAAATTTAAGCGATCTGACAGCTTTAGCAGTGTATGATTGCGCCCGTCAGCCCCGCCGGGGCTTGTGGAAAACCACCATGGACTTACCCAGTAGTTACTCGCTAACAAGATTCATACAGAAAGATCTGACCGATTGATTCCCTCGGCGTGCTCCGCTGCTGGGAGTGGAGTTCGCCTATGACCGAAGTAGAAGTTAAAAAAGCGCAAGAAAGCCTGCAGGATCGCCTGGCCCAGGTGGTCGAACTGCTGCAGCGCCAGCGCATGGTCGAAGACCTGACCCATCGCCAGGAAGGCGCGCACAACGACCTGGTGGAAAACCTGGTCCACCGCCAGAACCTCGTCGAGCTGCAGCGCAAGCTCGATGACCTGCACCCCGCCGACATCGCCTACATCCTCGAAGCCTTGCCCCTGGAAGATCGCCTGACGGTCTGGCAGCTGGTGCGCTCGGAGCGCGATGGCGACATCCTGCTGGAAGTTTCCGATTCGGTTCGCCAATCGCTGATCGCCGACATGGACGATCACGAGCTGCTGGCTGCCGCCAAGGAGATGGACGCCGACGAGCTGGCCGACCTCGCCCCAGAGCTGCCGCGTGACGTTGTTCATGAGCTGATGGAAACGCTCGATGCCCAGCAACGCGAACGGGTACGTTCGGCGCTGAGCTACGACGAGGAGCAGGTCGGTGCGTTGATGGACTTCGAGATGGTCACCATCCGCGAAGACGTCAGCCTGGAAGTGGTTCTGCGCTACCTGCGCCGCCTGAAAGAACTGCCCAACCACACCGACAAATTGTTCGTGGTCGATTACGACGGCATCCTCAAAGGGGTATTGCCGATCAAGCGCCTGCTGGTCAACGACCCGGAAAAGAAGGTGGCGGAGGTCATGGCGACCGACCCTGTCTCCTTCCAGCCCGAGGAAGATGCCTACGATGCAGCGCAGGCTTTCGAGCGTTATGACCTGGTATCCGCCCCGGTGGTGGACAAGAGCGAACGCCTGATCGGCCGTCTGACCATCGACGAAATGGTCGACCTGATCCGTGAGGAGAGCGAGAGCGAAGTCCTCAACATGGCGGGTCTGCGTGAAGAGGAGGATATTTTCGCCTCGGTCTGGCGTTCGTTACGCAACCGTTGGGCGTGGCTGGCCATCAACCTGATTACCGCCTTTGTTGCTTCGCGAGTGATCGGGTTGTTCGAAGGCTCGATTGAAAAGCTGGTGGCGTTGGCTGCGTTGATGCCGATCGTGGCGGGTATTGGTGGCAACTCTGGTAACCAGACTATCACCATGATCGTCCGCGCCATGGCCCTGGACCAAGTGTCGCCAGGCAATACCAGTCGCTTGATGCGCAAGGAGTTGGCGGTGTCGCTGATCAACGGCCTGGTTTGGGGTGGAGTGATCGGTGCGGTGGCTTTCTGGCTGTATGGCAGTTGGTCGCTGGGGGTGGTGATGACCGCAGCGATGACCTTGAACCTGTTACTGGCGGCGCTGATGGGCGTGCTGATCCCGATGACATTGGCCCGTTTGGGGCGAGACCCTGCGATGGGGGCGAGCGTGATGATCACTGCTGTGACCGACAGCGGTGGTTTCTTCATCTTCCTTGGGCTGGCCACGGTGTTCCTGTTGTAAGCCGATCCTCCCTGTGGGAACAATCCCGCAGGGACATGTGTTTGCTGCCAGTCAGTCGCCCACAAAAAAGCCAGCTTACGCTGGCTTTTTTGTGTTTGGTGCAGGCCTCAGGAGGCGTCTGCGGCCATTTCCACATCGTGAGCGATGAGGGCGACCAGAGCGTTCTGCTGGCGGTGGGACAGTTGGCGGAAACGCTGCAGCAACTCGCGCTCATGCAGGGACAGTTCGGGGCTGTCCAGGCGCATGCTCAGCTCGTCACCCAGCGCACCTTCCTGGATAAGGCTCTGTTCCAGGCGTGCGATAATCTCGGAGTTCATGCTGCGGTGGTGGTTGCGCGCTACCTCGGCAATGCGCTCACGCATTCCGTCTGGCAGGCGGACGACGAACTTGTCAGCGGTGCGGCTCGAATAAATAGCCTGTTTCATTGGGCGCATATAAATTGACCGGAGTTTAGTTCAGGGGAAGCGGTTCTCAAATTGGCCGCACGGGATGGAAGTACGACCGTGGCGACGACAAAATGTTCAACCGCCAGTGAAAAATGGATGCTCATCTTGCCTCAAGGTCGCCGTTTGCTTGGCGTCAATTATGTGACAAATAGTGAGCCGGATAAAGGCTTTATGCCAGTACCAATTATCAGAAATGAGCACTGGTTTGAAAAGTTTCACATGCTCTGGCTAGCCTGGCCGTCAGTCTTTTGCCGTCAACAATTGGTAAAACGCAGAAAAATGCCCGGAAAAACCCTAGAATGCGCCGGTTCCCTCCATAGAGCATAGTGGCTATGCAACATGACGCAAGCGACCGCCGATCAGGGAAAGGCCGGTTGATATTTCTGGTTGGGCCGTCGGGTTCCGGGAAAGATTCCCTGATCGACGCTTTGCGTGAGCAACTGGCCGTCTCGGGGGTAGAAATTGCCCGCCGGGTCATCACCCGTTCGGCCGAAGCCAAAGGCGAAGCCGCCCAAGGGGTCACGCCCGAGCAGTTTGATACCCTGCGTGCGCAAGGTGCTTTTGCCATGCACTGGCGGGCCAATGGCCTGGACTATGGCATACCCCGGCAGGTGGATCAGTGGTTGGCGGCGGGAAGGGCGGTGCTGGTGAATGGCTCACGGGCTTATCTGGCAGAGGCCCGTGAGCGCTATCCGGACTTGTTGGTCGTGTTGGTCCAGGTCAAGCCTGAGGTGCTGCGCCAGCGCTTGCTGGCCCGGGGCCGTGAAACCACAGAAGAAGTAGAGCAGCGCCTGGCGCGCAGCGCACGCTTGCAGGCTGCAGCCGACCCGTCGGTACATGTGCTGGATAATTCTTCCACACTGGAGGCGGCGGTCGCTGCATTCCTTTCGCTGCTGCGCAATCAGGGCGTGCTACCGCGAGGATAGCAGCCGCAGAAAAGGATTACGCGAAAAAGCCCAGTTCAGGCATGACAAACGCCAGCATGCTGGTTAACATGCTGGCCATCCCGCTGTGCAGCGCTCGCTGCCGGTCGTAGCGTCTCAGTAGCTCAATTGGATAGAGCATCCCCCTCCTAAGGGGAAGGTTGCAGGTTCAATTCCTGCCTGGGACGCCATTCTCGTCATTCCCATCATTGTCTCCGTCGCCTTTGTTGCCGCCGTGCTGCTGTTGACAGCACCTGCGCTCGGCCAGCGCTGTCATGCATCACGTCCGTGGGCTAACGCCGCGCTTGATGCCAGCCGCTGGCGCATCAGGAAGTACCCCGCCACCACCAGCAGTACCGTCAGCACCGTGAACCAGAACTGGAAACGCGATGCTGGGTCGAACGCCTGGGTGCCGATGACTGCCAGCAAGGCGAACAGCGCAATGATATTGGTGTAGGGGAACAGCCAGGCACGGAAGGCGTTTGGGGCGACCGCTTCGTGGCGGGTTTTCCTGCGCATGGCCACGTGAGCGATGATGATGAAGATCCATACGACCATGACCAGGCTGCCGGTACTCTTGGCCAAGGTCATGAAAAGGTCGCCGCCACTGACAAAGTGCACGGTCAGGATCATCGTGCAGATCGACAGGCTCAGCAGCAGTGCATTGATCGGTACGCCCTTGGCACTGGTGCGCGAGAAGAGTTTGGGCGCGTGACCGCGCTGGCTCAGCGAGAACAGCATGCGCGAGTTGGAGAACATGAACGAGTTCATGACCGACATGAACGAGACGAACAGCACCAGTTTCATGGCCACTGCAGCACCACCGAACCCGGCCAGGCTGAACAGCGAAACATAGGGCGAGGCCAGGTTGGCCTTGTCGGTCCAGGGCAGGCAAAGGATCAGGATCGACACGGAACCCACATAGAACAGCATCACACGCAGGATCACGCTCTTGATTGCGCGGATCACGTTCTGTCGGGGGTTCTCTGATTCACCCGCGGCCACAGCGGCAATTTCGCTGCCGCCCAGTGAGAAGATCACCACGATAACGCCGGCCATCACCGGTGACAGGCCGTTGGGCATGAAACCGTCATGGGCGGTGAGGTTGACCAGGCCGGGGGCGGGAATCTCACTGTGCAGGCCGAGCAGGATCGTGACGCCCAGCAGCATGAAGATGAGGATGGTGGCGACCTTCATCGCGGCCAGCCAGTACTCTACTTCGGCAAACGAGCGTACCGAGTAGGCGTTGCTGGCCATGAGTGTCACCAGCATCAGGAAGGCGCCTGCCCAGATCGGCAGCCAGGGCAGGAAGTCATGCAGGATGGCACCCAGCAGTACCGCTTCCAGGGTGATGGTCATCATCGACTTGAACCAGTACAGCCAGCCGACCGCAAACCCTGCCCAGTCGCCGAGGTAGGTGTTGGCGTAGGTCGAGAACGACCCTGCATCCGGGTTGCGGCAGGCCATTTCGCCCAGCATGAACATGACCAGGGTGACCACCAGGCCACCAATGAAATACGACAGTATGGCCGCGGGCCCTGCCGATGCGATCAGTGAGCCCGAGCCCATGAACAGGCCTGCACCGATCACCCCACCCAGCGCGATCATGGTGATATGCCGCTGCTTGAGGCTTTGCTTCAAACTGTTGGATTGCATTTCCTTGTCCTCTCTTATTTTTGGAGGGATCCGACATCGTCCCCCAACGCAGGCATCGTCATGCGCCTGCGTCCACGCGTGGCAAATAGCTACCAGCCTGCCACCCTGGACAATAAGGCCAAGGACCTCAAACGAATTCTCTGCACAACATCCTGCCGATTTTTCCTGAGGCCGGTGATGGCGCCGATAGCGGTGCAGTTGACGAAGCCATGCACCACCTGAATATCGACGCCACCTGACGCCTTCAAACCGGTCAGGTCGGGGAGCCTTGGACGAACCGCGGCGCTATACCAGTCGAGCGCTGCCACTCCCTCATGCCGGGCTTGCCGCTTGTTGCTCTTCATCCTGGCCGCCATCCACCTTGGCGACCTGCTCTTGCGCTTTCTCCTCCATCTTGCGCTCGATGTCTTCTTTCATGCGCTGGGCAATCAATTCGTCGACTTTTGCTTTCATTTCTGGCGGCAGGGCGTCGTACTCTTCTTCGGTCAGGCCTATTTCACGCAGCAGCTTTTCCTTGATCATCTCGCCAGGCGACTTGGACATGAAGTCATGAAATTCCTGCCGGGCAGTCTTGGGCGGCAGTGGTTCTCCGATGACCGGCTCGGTGGTCGCTGAACCCAGGTTTTGCAGCATCACCTTGAATTTGGCAAAGGCTTCTGCACGAGCATCCTCAGCGTTTTGCTGAGCGGTACTGCCTCCGTTCTGCTGTTGGCTTGCCGTGTTGGCGGTGGATATTGGCGTGCGGACAGGCGCAATCTGGGCCACTGCCTGCTCATCGCTGGCGTGCCGAGGCTGATGGAGCGTGGGCTGCCAGCTCACGCCGTTATGGGCGATTATCATGTTTCCTCCTTGGAAATCTCGTTGGCAGGTACCCAGCGCAAAAGCCATGCCAGCGCTGTGCCGGTCGAAATCAGGGCTTTTGCGCTATTTCCGTTACACGCGAGCGGGCATATGCTTGCCCGTGTCAGGCATGATCTTGCCGCCTGCGGCAATTACCACCACTGTCGGCAGCCCCTTGATCGGAGCGCAGTTGCTGGGCATCAGGGAGAGTGTCCATGAGTCAAGAAACCAGGCCGGTACCTGCCGGCTTCAGTGAACAGCAGTTGCACACCTTGTTCGATTTGATCAGCGATGGCATCTGGGACTGGAATGCCAATACCGGCTACGTTTATCGCAATCCGGGCTGGTACAGCATGCTGGGGTATGCCAGCCATTCCATGGCCAACTCGGTATTTACCTGGGAAAGCGTGATCCATCCTGAAGACTACCCACGGGTAATGGCGCATTTCGAGGCCTATATCAATCAGCGCAACGAGCGCTACCGCATTGAATACCGTTGCCGTTGTCAGGATGGCAGCTACATCTGGATCGAAGACAGCGGCTACATCATCGCGCATAACGAGGACGGTTCCGTGGCGCGCATGCTGGGTGCGCATCGCAATATCGACGCTGGCAAGCGCTTGGTGGCTCAACTGGAACAGAAGAACCAGTCGCTGGAGTTTCAGGTGGCCGAACGCACTCGCGAGTTGTCCTGGGTGAACCAGCAGTTGCAGCGGCAACTGGACGAAAACCGTGAACTGGCCGAACGCGATGCGTTGACCCGCGTCGCCAACCGTTACCGGCTGGAGAGCGCATTGCAGCTGGAGTGCCAGCGCGCCCAGCGCTTCCGCCAGCCGTTGTCGCTGATTGCCATGGACATGGATGATTTCAAACCGATCAATGACCGCTACGGTCACGCCCGTGGCGATGCGGCGCTGGTGCGGGTGGCCGAAAACCTGCGCACCTGCTTGCGCGAACTGGACCTGCTGGCGCGCTGGGGCGGCGACGAGTTCGTCATCGTGCTGCCGCAGACCGCGTTGGGGGAGGCGCTGGAGGTGGCAGCGCGCTTGCGCCAGGTGCTGGAGCAGGTGGAGCCGGTGGGTGATTGTCGGCTGACCATGAGCTATGGCGTGGTGCAATGGCTGGAAGGGGAGGATCAGCACGCGCTGCTGGCGCGTGCCGACAAGGCGCTATACAGGGCCAAGGGGGCAGGCAAGAACGCAATTGCCGAGTAGCGCGCCCCTCGGAGAGGGCGCTGTTTTCTGGAACGTTACATGGCCTGAATGAAAAAAGACCCGCAGCGCCTCTCGGCGCAGCGGGCCAAATCGGCCTCGGCCGCTTCAGTGTCAGATATGCAAGGCGTGGCCCAAGGCGCGCAGCGCGGCTTCCTGTACCGCTTCACCCAACGTGGGGTGGGCATGAATGGTGCCGGCCACATCTTCCAGGCGCGCGCCCATCTCCAGCGATTGGGCAAACGCTGTGGACAGTTCGGAAACCGCCACGCCAACCGCCTGCCAGCCCAGGATCAAGTGGTTGTCACGCCGCGCCACCACCCGCACAAAACCGCTTTTCGATTCGAGACTCATGGCCCTGCCGTTGGCGGCAAACGGGAATTGCGCGACGATGCAGTCCAGGCCCTGCTGGCTGGCTTGTTCCGGGGTCTTGCCGACCACCACCACTTCCGGGTCGGTGAAGCACACGGCGGCAATCGCAGTCGGCTCGAAGCGGCGTGCCTTGCCGGCGATGATCTCGGCGACCATTTCGCCCTGGGCCATGGCCCGATGCGCCAGCATCGGTTCGCCAGCCACGTCGCCAATGGCCCAGACGTTGCGCATGCTGGTTTGGCAGTGCTGGTCGATGGCAATGGCGGCGCCGTTCATCTTCAGGTCCAGGCATTCCAGATTGAAGCCTTGGGTGCGTGGCCGGCGGCCCACGGCCACCAGTACCTGGTCGGCCTCCAGGCGCAGTTGCCCGCCCTTGCCGTCGCTGGCCAGCAGGCAGCCATTTTCGTAGCCCTCGACGCTGTGGCCCAGGTGCAGAGCTATGCCCAGTTTTTTCAGCGACTCGGCCACCGGGGCGGTCAATTCGCTGTCGTAGGTCGGCAGGATGCGCTCACGCGCTTCCACCACACTCACCTGTGCACCCAGCTTGCGATAGGCAATGCCCAGCTCCAGGCCGATATAGCCACCGCCGACCACCACCAGGTGTTGCGGCAGTGCTTTCGGTGCCAGGGCCTCGGTCGAGGAAATCACCGGGCCACCCAGCGGCAGCATCGGCAGTTCGACACTGCTGGAGCCGGTGGCCAGCAACAGGTGCTCACACTGGATGCGCTGGCCATCGACCTCGACCTGCTTGCCGTCGAGCACCTTGGCCCAGCCATGTACTACCTTGACCCCGTGCTTTTTCAGTAAGGCGGCAACACCAGTGGTCAGGCGGTCGACGATACCGTCCTTCCAGGCCACGCTTTGGCCGATGTCCAGGCGCGGCGAGGCTACGCTGATGCCCAGCTCGGACGCCCCGGCAAAGCGCGAAGTCTGGTGGAACTGCTCGGCCACATGGATCAGGGCCTTGGACGGAATGCAGCCGATGTTCAGGCAGGTGCCGCCCAGTGCCTGGCCTTCGACCAGTACGGTAGGAATGCCCAGTTGCCCGGCGCGGATGGCAGCCACATAACCGCCAGGGCCGCCGCCGATGATCAGCAGGGTCGTTTGGATAGTCTGGTGCATGCTCACTCCACGAACAGGCAGGCGGGCTGTTCGAGCAGGCCGCGTACGGCCTGGATGAACAGTGCGGCGTCCATGCCATCGACCACGCGGTGGTCGAACGAACTGGACAGGTTCATCATCTTGCGCACGACGATCTGGCCGTCGATCACCACTGGCCGTTCGACCATGCGGTTGACCCCGACGATTGCCACTTCCGGGGTGTTGACCACCGGCGTGCTGACAATGCCGCCCAAGGCGCCAAGGCTGGTCAGGGTGATGGTCGAGCCGGACAGCTCCTCGCGACTGGCCTTGTTGTTACGTGCGGCGTTGGCCAGGCGTGAAATCTCGCCGGCATTGGCCCACAGGCTGCCCGCTTCGGCGTGGCGCAGTACGGGTACCATCAGGCCATTGTCACCTTGGGTGGCAATGCCCACGTGCACCGCGCCATGGCGGGTGATGATCTGCGCTTCGTCGTCGTAGGTCGCGTTGATCTGCGGGAAGTCACGCAGCGCCACGACCAGAGCGCGAACCAGGAACGGCAGCAAGGTCAACTTGCCACGGCTGTCGCCATGCTTGCTGTTGAGTTGCTGGCGCAGGGCTTCCAGGGCGGTGACGTCGATTTCCTCGACATAACTGAAGTGTGCGACACGGCGTTTGGCGTCCTGCATGCGCTGGGCGATCTTGCGGCGCAGGCCGATCACTGGCACCTGCTCGCTGTTCGTGCGCTTGGCATAGCCATCAGGTGTTTGCCCGGCAGTGCTTTGCGGCTTGCTCATGAAGGCGTCGAGGTCTTCGTGCAGAATACGCCCGGCCGGGCCGCTGCCATGCACATAACGCAGTTCGATGCCGGCATCCAGGGCGCGTTTGCGCACGGCCGGCGAAGCCAGCGGCTTGTCGCCCGCCTGGCGCGGCACGACGGGCGCAGCTTCATGGTTGGCGGGCGCCTGGTACGCGGCGGGTTTTACATCGTTCTGCGGTTGCGGCTGTGCTGCAATCGGGGCAGCCGGGGCCTCTACCGGCTTTGGCTGAGGCACATCCACATGGTTGCCGCTGCCTTCCACTTCGATGCGGATCAGTTCGCTACCGACCGCCATCACTTCACCGGGCTGGCCACCGAGGGCCAGCACTGTGCCGCTGACCGGCGAAGGGATTTCCACGGTGGCCTTGTCGGTCATGACGTCGGCCACCACCTGATCCTCGGCGATGATGTCGCCGACCTTGACGAACCATTCCACCAACTCGACCTGCGCGATGCCTTCGCCAATGTCCGGCATCTTGATGACGTGCGTGCCCATTCAGACCTCCATGACCTTTTTCAGTGCCGCACCTACCCGCGAAGGGCCGGGGAAGTAAGCCCATTCCTGTGCGTGAGGGTAGGGGGTGTCCCAGCCGGTGACGCGCTCGATCGGCGCCTCCAGATGGTGGAAGCAGTGCTCCTGCACCAGCGACACCAGTTCGGCACCGAAGCCGCAGGTACGGGTGGCCTCGTGCACCACCACGCAACGGCCGGTCTTCTTCACCGACTCGACGATGGTGTCCAGGTCCAGCGGCCATAGGCTGCGCAGGTCGATCACTTCGGCGTCGACGCCGCTTTCTTCGGCGGCCACCTGGGCCACGTACACCGTGGTGCCGTAGGTCAGCACGGTCACGTCATTGCCAGGGCGGGTAATGGCGGCCTTGTCCAGCGGTACGGTGTAATAGCCGTCGGGCACGGCGCTGTGCGGGTGCTTGGACCACGGCGTTACTGGGCGGTCGTGGTGACCATCGAACGGGCCGTTGTACAGGCGTTTGGGCTCCAGGAAGATTACCGGGTCGTCGCATTCGATCGAGGCAATCAACAGGCCTTTGGCGTCATAAGGGTTGGACGGCATGACGGTGCGCAGGCCGCACACCTGGGTGAACATCGCTTCCGGGCTCTGGCTGTGAGTCTGGCCGCCATAGATGCCGCCGCCGCAAGGCATGCGCAGGGTCAGCGGGGCGATGAATTCGCCGGCCGAACGGTAACGCAGGCGGGCCAGCTCGGAGACGATCTGGTCGGAGGCCGGGTAGAAATAGTCGGCGAACTGGATTTCCACCACCGGGCGCAGGCCATAGGCGCCCATGCCCACGGCGGTACCGACAATGCCGCTCTCGGAGATGGGCGCATCGAACACGCGCGATTTGCCGTACTTGTTCTGCAGGCCTTCGGTGCAGCGGAACACGCCGCCGAAGTAGCCGACGTCCTGGCCGTACACCACCACATTGTCGTCGCGCTCAAGCATGACATCCATGGCCGAGCGCAGGGCCTGGATCATGGTCATGGTAGTGGTGGCCATGGCGGTTTCCGGGTTTATGCTGTTGTTGTGGTCGTTCATCTCAAACCCCCAGTTCCTGGCGTTGACGGCGCAGGTGTTCGGGCATCTCCTTGTACACATCCTCGAACATCGAGGCGGCGCTCGGGATATGCCCGTTGGCCAGGGTGCCGTACTGCTCGGCTTCTTTCTGCGCGGCAATCACGGCAGCTTCGAGTTCGGCCGTGGTGGCCTGGTGTTCTTCCTCGGACCAGTGGCCGATCTTGATCAGGTGCTGCTTCAGGCGGGCGATCGGGTCACCCAGCGGGAAGTGGCTCCAGTCATCGGCAGGGCGGTACTTGGAGGGGTCGTCCGACGTCGAGTGCGGGCCGGCACGGTAGGTGACCCACTCGATCAGGCTTGGGCCCAGGCCACGGCGGGCGCGTTCGGCAGCCCAGCGCGAGGCGGCGTAAACGGCGACGAAGTCGTTGCCGTCAACTCGCAGCGAAGCAATACCGCAACCCACGCCACGGCCGGCAAAGGTGGTCGACTCGCCACCGGCGATGGCCTGGAAGGTGGAAATGGCCCACTGGTTGTTGACCACGTTGAGGATGACCGGGGCACGGTACACGTGGGCAAAGGTGAGGGCGGTGTGGAAGTCCGACTCGGCAGTAGCGCCGTCACCGATCCACGCCGAGGCGATCTTGGTATCGCCCTTGATCGCCGAGGCCATGGCCCAGCCGACCGCCTGCACGAACTGGGTCGCCAGGTTGCCGCTGATGGTGAAGAAGCCGGCTTCGCGCACCGAGTACATGATCGGCAACTGGCGGCCTTTGAGGGGGTCGCGCTCGTTGGACAGCAGTTGGCAGATCATCTCGACCAGCGACACGTCGCGGGCCATCAGGATGCTTTGCTGGCGGTAGGTCGGGAAGCACATGTCGGTGCGGTTCAGGGCCAGCGCCTGGCCGCTGCCGATGGCTTCTTCGCCCAGGCTTTGCATGTAGAAGGACATCTTCTTCTGGCGCTGGGCAACCACCATGCGGCTGTCGAAGATCCGCGTCTTGAGCATGGCGCGCATGCCTTGACGAAGGATCTGCGGGTCGATGTCCTCGGCCCACGGGCCTTGCGCGTCGCCTTGCTCGTCGAGCACGCGGACCAGGCTGCAGGACAGGTCGGCAGTGTCGGCAGCATCGACATCGATAGCGGGTTTACGGGCCTGACCTGCATCGTTGAGGCGCAGGTAGGAAAAATCGGTCTGGCAGCCTGGCCGGCCGGTGGGCTCGGGCACATGCAAACGCAGGGGGGCGTACTCGTTCATGCTTTTTACGCTCGCTCGGGTATTTGTTTTTGTGAGCTCTGAAGCGGCCGCCGCTGAGTACCGGCTTGTGACTGGTAAGTCAGCGTCACTTACATCTTAGTGGCCCGGCAGGAGAATTTTTCTCTCAAGTTGATTGCCTTTACCGAGCGGGGCAGATAAACATTCCGCATAAACACAAAAAACCGGTGATTTTGTCTCATGCGCAAACTCGATCGTACCGATATCGGCATTCTCAACAGCCTGCAGGAGAACGCCCGCATCACCAATGCCGAGCTGGCACGCTCGGTGAACCTGTCGCCCACACCTTGTTTCAACCGGGTGCGGGCCATGGAAGAGCTGGGGGTGATCCGCCAGCAGGTGACCTTGCTGTCGCCGGAGGTGCTGGGGCTGGATGTGAACGTGTTCATCCATGTCAGCCTGGAAAAACAGGTGGAGCAGTCGTTGCATCGCTTCGAGGAAGAAATTGCCGAAAGGCCCGAGGTGATGGAGTGTTACCTGATGACGGGTGACCCGGATTACCTGTTGCGGGTGCTATTGCCCAGCATCCAGGCGCTGGAGCGGTTTCTCGATTACCTGACGCGCTTGCCAGGGGTAGCCAATATTCGTTCGAGCTTTGCCCTGAAGCAGGTGCGCTACAAGACGGCGTTGCCGTTGCCGGCCAATGGCATGACCTTGCGGGAGTAGGGGGGCGGCGCCGGCACAAGGATTGCATCCACCTGTAGGAGCGGGTTCACCCGCGAAGAGGCCGGCACAGCCACCCAATGGGCTGCTTGATATTTTAAACACCCGCAGCCTATGTTGTTGTCAGCCTACAACAACAAGGACAAGCGTCATGAGCACCGCTCAGCTCCAGGGCATCGATGAAATCGAATGCGTCACCCCCGACCTCAACGGCGTCCCGCGCGGCAAGGTGATGACCGCCGAAGGCTTCCTCGAAGGCCGTCGTCTGCAGATGGCCCGGGGCGTGCTGCTGCAATGCATCATGGGCGGTTATCCACCAGCGAAATTCTACGGCAGTGACGACGGTGACCTGGCACTGGTGGCCGAACCCGGGCAGGTCCACCGCCTGCCCTGGAGCGATGACGGCCGCGCCTTGGCCATCTGCGATGCCAACGAGCTGGATGGCCGGCCCTCGGCACTGTCCACCCGGGGCCAGCTGAAGGCCGTGATAGCCCGCTATGCGGCACTGGGCCTGGCGCCGGTAGTGGCAACCGAGCTGGAGTTCTTCGTCTTTGCCCCCAACACCGACCCGCAGCAACCGTTCCTGCCGCCTGTAGGCAGCGATGGCCGCCGCGAGCTGGGCCATTCGGCGTTCAGTGTCAGTTCCAACAACGGCCTGCGCCCGTTCTTCAAGGAGGTGTATCACTGCATGGCCGCGCTCGGCCTGCCACGTGACACCTTCATGCATGAAATGGGTGTCAGCCAGTTCGAGATCAACCTGCTGCATGGCGACCCGCTGCTGCTGGCCGACCAGACCTTCCTGTTCAAGCACCTGCTCAAGGAAGTGGCGCTCAAGCACGGGCTGACGGTGGTCTGCATGGCCAAGCCGCTGGCGCGTACGCCCGGCAGCTCCATGCATATTCACCAGAGCCTGGTCGAGGCCAGCAGCGGGCGTAACGTGTTCAGTGACAAACAAGGCCTGCCGACAGACACCTTCCACCATTTCATCGGCGGGTTGCAGGCGTGCATGGCCGACTTCACCGCCCTGTTCGCGCCCAACGTCAATTCCTACCAGCGTCTGTGCCACCCCTATGCCTCGCCGAACAATGCATGCTGGTCCGAGGACAATCGTGCTGCTGGATTGCGCATACCGGCCAGTGCGCCGGTCGCGCGACGGGTGGAAAACCGCCTGCCTGGCGCCGATGCCAACCCGTACCTGGCCATTGCTGCCAGCCTGGCTGCCGGGCTGCATGGCATCGAGCAGCGCTTGCAGCCATCGCCGGCCATCCAGGGCGAATTCGAGGTGCCCGAGCACCTGAGCCTGCCGTGCACGCTGCACGCGGCCCTTGAAAGGCTCGAGCGCAGCACGCAGGCGCGGGAACTGTTCGGCAGCGAGTTCATCGAAGGCTACATCGCCAGCAAGACCCTTGAGCTGAGCGATTTCTTCGACGAGATCACGCCGTGGGAGCGCCGGGTGCTGGCGGCACAGGCCTGAGCGCGACACAACCTGCACCGGGCACGCCCCCGCACAGCCAAATAGCTGTCGGGGGGCCTGCGCCAGGCGGTTTTTGCATTTATGCTGCTAGCACCCAAAACTGCCACCTGACCAGGGAGCTCCACGGGACGTATGCGAAATGTATGGAAGCCGTTTCAGTCGTTGTATTTCGCCGCGCTGATGATGTTGATCGGCTCAGGCCTGCTCAGCACCTACCTGGCCCTGCGCCTGGCTGCCGACCATGTCGACAGCCTGTGGGTGGGTGCTTTGATGGCGGCCAACTACTTTGGCCTGGCGGTTGGCGGCAAGGTTGGCCACCGGCTGATCGGGCGGGTAGGGCACATACGCGCCTATGCCACCTGTGCCGGTATCGTCGGCGCTGCGGTGCTCGGTCATGGCCTGACCAGCTGGCTGCCGGCCTGGGTCGGGCTGCGCATGATCGTCGGCCTGGGGATGATGTGCCAATACATGGTCATCGAGAGCTGGCTCAATGAGCAGGCCGATGTGAAACACCGGGGCGCGGTGTTCAGCGGTTACATGATTGCCTCGTACCTGGGGCTGGTGCTTGGCCAGTTGATCCTGGTGGTGCACCCGCAGCTCGGCCCTGAGTTGCTGATGCTGGTGGCGATGTGCTTTGCCCTGTGCCTGGTGCCCGTGGCGATGACCCGGCGTATTCACCCGGCGCCCTTGCGCCCGGCACCGATGGAGCCGAAGTTCTTCATCAAGCGTGTGCCGCAGTCGCTCAGTACGGTGTTGGGCTCGGGCCTGATTGTCGGCTCGTTCTACGGTCTGGCGCCTTTATATGCGTCAAGCCAGGGCATGAGTACCGAACAGATCGGTCTGTTCATGGGTAGCTGCATTTTTGCCGGCCTGCTGGTGCAGTGGCCGCTGGGCTGGTTGTCTGACCGTTATGACCGGGCCGTGCTGATTCGTAGCGTGGCGGTGGGGCTGGCACTGGCTGCTGCGCCATTGGCAATACTGCCCAGTGTGCCGCTGGAATTGCTGTTTGGTATCGGCTTCCTGATCTCGTTGCTGCAGTTCTGCCTGTACCCGCTGGCGGTTGCCTTCTCCAATGACCACGTTGAAAGCGAGCGCCGGGTATCGCTGACGGCGATGCTGTTGGTGACCTACGGTGTGGGTGCATGTGTCGGCCCGCTGGCGGCAGGGGTTCTGATGAAGGTATTGGGTGCGCAGATGCTGTATGCCTTCTTCGTATTCTTTGCCCTGGTGCTGGTCTGGCGCATTCGGCCGAAAGCGGTTACCGGCCTGCATCAGGTACAGGATGCACCGCTGGGCCACGTGGCGATGCCGGCGGCCGGTTCGCCGTTGTCGGCGGCGCTGGACCCGCGGGTGGATGAGCAGACCGTGCAGGACGTGATGCAGGCGCCGGTGGCGGCTGAAGACACCGAGGATGAAGAGAAGGGCGCGCAGCAACAGGCGCCTGAACCTGAAGAGGTCAGCAAGTCAGTGTAGGAGCGGGTTTACCCGCGAAGAGGCCAGCCCAGCAGAAACACAAATGAAAACGCCACCTCAGCAGGTGGCGTTTTCTGTTTTACCGACCGACGATCAATAATCGTCCTTGTCGAACCGCCGCGCCTCACGCTGCAGCTGGTACACAAAACTCTCGATCTTGCGTTGAGCCTGCCCGCTCAGGTTGTGGAAGCGCACGCCGGCAAAGGTAGTGTTGATGCGCTCTTCATAGTGCAGATGACGCAGCTCGACCATGGTATCCACCAGGCCCAGCGGGTTGCCCGCCTTGAAACGCTCATACACCTGGCCCAGTTGCAAGCGGTCTTCGATATTGCCTTCGAAGCGCAGTTTGCAGCCGGTGGCCGAGATATCCAGCAGCTTGCCTCGCATGGCGCCGTTGCCCTTGAGGTGAGCCCCGTCGAGGATGATGTCGACCAGTTGCGATAGCTTCAGCGCGGCGCGGAAGGCGTTGCGGCGCTGGTGGTAGGTCATCTCTTGCGGCAGGGCGCCGCTGTAGCAGCGGTGGCCGTCGACTTCGCTGATTTTCAGCTCGTGATCGCATTCCCAGGCGATGCGTACACCATCGTGGAAGCCTTCGACGCGGAAGTGCTCGCCGTTCTCGATGAATTTCTCGCCGTCACGGGGGATCATCTCGTCCAGCGCCAGGGTGTTGCTTTCGCGGTCCACACGCACCACATAGCTCTGGAAGCGCTGGCTGCGGTCGTGGAAGGTGATGATCAGGGGGTCGTGGCTTTCCTGCAGCTGCCGCAAGTTGGCCGCAATCTCCAAGGGGGTGCTCAACACCTTGGGTGGCTGCGGGGCATCGGATTCATTGAACACAGCTTATCGTTCTCCAGGCAAAAGCGACACACGCAAGTAACGGCATTTTGCCACTATGTTCTGTGCCTTGATAGAAAAATCACACTTGGCTGAGCGCACGCGGCTTGGCCAGAGGCGAGGTGCTGCCACGGCTGTCGTAGAGTGAGGGCGAATCGCCGCCCTGAAGGATGCGGATCTGGTTGTTGGTGACCTGTTGCTGCACCTGGATGATCCGGCCATTGGTCTGGTTGACCTGCTGGCAGTCGTCCATCAGTTGCGACAGCATGTCGAGCCGCTGCAGCATCACATCACCATGGGGTGACTGCGCGGCTACAGCCTGCACACCGGTGCGGTCGGCACTCAGGCCCAGGCTGCCGAGCAATTGGCTGCGGCGCTGGCCGTGCTGCTCGAGCAAGATGATCAACGACTGCTTGCGCGCCAGGATTTGCTCCAGCAGCGGCATGTCGCGGCCATGCAGGGCGATTGCTTCCTTGTGCAGAAGGTCAAGCAGTTCCTGCATCGGGGCAATGTCATCTTCGATCAGTTGCAGCAAGGTGGTGTCGTGCATGGCTAACTCTTGGCTTTTCTAGCGTCCGTGAAGTCAGCGCGCCGTACGGTCAGCGCTGGGCTTCGAAATCAAGCAGTTTGCTGGCGACCCGGCCGGCATCGACCTGGTAGCTGCCGTCGGCGATCGCCTGTTTCAACTCGGCCACGCGGGCGCTGTTGACCACCGGCTCGTCGCGCAGCTTGTCGCTGATCTTCTGCAACTGCTGGGCCTCCTGGCTGAGGTGTACTGCTTCTCCGCTGGCATTGGTGGCGCTTGCCGCTTCCTGGCTGGCTGCCGGTTTTTCGGCGCTGCCGGACGCGGTGCTGCCGCGTACGCCGCCCGTGACGGACGGAGAGTTATTCAAACGACTGAAGTCGATGACCATGATCAGAAACCTCTGGGTATTTGGACGCTTGCCTTGTTTTCGGCCAACCCGATATAAACTTTAGGCACAAATGCACTGCCGCCTGTCGGCAAGCCCGCGAACCCGTGTTCTGACACAGTTTAGGAAAAGCGGTTCCTCACTGCCAGCGCAATCTGGTGGTTGGCCTACATACTGACCTCGACCTGGCCAGGCCCGGTAACCCTGGCCTTGACCACGCGTTTGGAGTTGAGGTTGCGTACCCGGATCTGCTCGCTCAGGCCGCCCTTGCTCAAGGCTTCGCCCGGCATGCGCACGCTCAGGCCACCACTGCGGGCAATGATCACCACATGGTCACCCTTGCGAACCACCTCGGCCTGTTCCAGGTGTTGCGGGGTGAGCACCTGGTCGATCACCGTGGGGCGCAGCATCTTCATGCCCACCGCCTGGTCCAGTTCGGTCAGAAAGCCCTGGCCCAGGGTGCCGACATCGCGCTCGCGCAGGGCCACGTCACCTTCGCCGACCGTGTTGTCGCGCTTGAGCGGGCGGGTTACCACTACCACGTCGCGGAAAAGTCGCACGGTGGCCGGTACAAATACCGTCCACGGTGCTGCGCCGTTGCAGCGTATCCTTACCGTCACCCGGCCCAGTGGCTTGGCCGGGCTTTCCAGCGAGGCGTCCAGCTGCTGGCTGCACAATGGCATGCGCAACCGTGGGTCCAGCGGGTTGACCTGGATTTCATAGCGGCCGGCCGTCTGGGTGGTGGACAGGTAATCTTCAACGGTGAATTCAAGAAACCCTTGGGTGACACCGATAAGCTGTTCAGGCAAGGTGAACGCGTCCGCTACCGTGCGAACGCCGGGCATCAGCAGGCACAGCGTGGCCAGCGGGCCAGTCAGCAGGCGTGTCAATCGTCGGGAAAATGTCGTTTTCGTGTGCATGACACTCAAAAAAGCAAAGCCCGTGCCGACTCGCTACCTGAGTTGCAACGAAAGGCTGAAACGTTAAGGAGTCTGGCATGGCGGGTGTTATGGATTCGGTCAACCAGCGCACGCAGCTGGTGGGGCAGAATCGCCTGGAATTGCTGCTGTTCCGCCTCAATGGCGAACAGCTTTACGGCATCAATGTGTTCAAGGTCAGGGAAGTACTGCAATGCCCTGCGCTGACCTTGCTGCCCAAGGCGCACCCTGTGGTGCGTGGCGTTGCCAATATTCGCGGGGCGACCATCCCGATCCTCGACTTGTCGATGGCCACCGGGTTGCGGCCGCTGCAGGAAGACACACGCAACAGCTTCGTGATCATCACCGAGTACAACACCAAGACCCAAGGCTTCCTGGTGCATTCGGTGGAGCGCATCGTTAACATGAACTGGGAAGAGATTCATCCGCCACCCAAGGGGACCGGCCGTGACCACTATCTGACTGCGGTCACCCGGGTGGACAGCCGCATGGTCGAGATCATCGATGTGGAGAAGGTGCTGGCCGAAGTGTCGCCGTCGTCCGAGTCGGTATCGGCCGGTGTGATCGATGCCGAGGTGCAGGACAAGGCGGTATTGATGCGGGTGCTGACCGTCGACGACTCGTCGGTGGCGCGCAAGCAGGTCAGCCGTTGCCTGCAGACCGTAGGGGTCGAGGTGGTGGCGCTCAATGATGGTCGTCAGGCGCTGAACTACCTGCGTCAGCTGGTGGATGAGGGCAAAAAGCCGGAAGAAGAGTTCCTGATGATGATCTCGGACATTGAAATGCCGGAAATGGACGGCTATACGCTAACGGCGGAGATTCGCAGCGATCCGCGCATGCAAAAGTTGCACATCTGCCTGCATACTTCGCTTTCCGGGGTGTTCAACCAGGCAATGGTCAAGAAGGTCGGCGCCGATGACTTCCTGGCCAAGTTCAAGCCGGACGACCTGGCCCAACGGGTGGTCGACCGGATCAAGGCAGCGCATTGAAGCAGCCGGGGGCATGCCCCTCGGCACCAGTGATTGAAAAGAGGCGGCAGTAGTGTCTACGGGTAATTTGGATTTCGAACAGTTCCGGGTCTTCCTGGAGAAAGCCTGTGGCATCCTGCTGGGCGAGAATAAGCAGTACCTGGTTTCCAGCCGTCTCAACAAGCTGATGGAACAACAGGGCATCAAGAGCCTGGGTGAGCTGGTGCAGCGCATTCAGGCCCAGCCGCGCGGCGGCTTGCGCGAGCAGGTGGTCGATGCCATGACCACCAACGAGACCCTGTGGTTTCGCGACACCTATCCGTTCGAAGTGCTGAAGAACAAGGTTATCCCCGAGTTCATTCGCAACAACCCCGGCCAGCGACTGCGCATGTGGTCGGCGGCCTGTTCGTCGGGGCAGGAGCCGTATTCCATCTCGATGGCGATCGATGAGTTCGAGCGCAGCAACCTCGGCCAGTTGAAGATGGGGGCGCAGATCGTCGCCACCGACCTCTCCGGCACCATGCTGACCAACTGCAAGACTGGCGAATACGACAGCCTGGCGATTGCCCGCGGCTTGTCCCAGGAACGCTTGCAGCGCTACTTCGACCCCAAGGGACCGGGGCGCTGGGCGGTCAAGCCAGCGATTCGCAGCCGTGTCGAGTTCCGCTCGTTCAACCTGCTCGACAGCTATGCCAGTCTGGGCAAGTTCGATATCGTGTTCTGCCGCAATGTGCTGATCTATTTCTCGGCGCAGGTGAAGAAGGACATCCTGCTGCGCATTCACAGTACCCTCAAGCCCGGTGGTTACCTGTTCCTCGGCGCCTCGGAAGCGCTGAACGGCTTGCCGGACCATTACCAGATGGTGCAGTGCAGCCCGGGGATCATCTACCAGGCCAAGTAAGCAAAAAGGCCGGTATCGAGAGATGCCGGCCTTTTTGTTTGCCGTGTCTTCGTAGGAGCGGGTTCACCCGCGAAAGGGCCGGGCCTGCTGGCCATTTACCACCCGCCGTTCACCGTTGCTGCCGCTACCGTATTCGCGGGTAAACCCGCTCCTACGCCGGATCGGTGGTGGACACACACCGGAGGTTGGGCACAGCCCGCCGTGTAGGAGCGGGTTCACCCGCGAAAGGGCCGGGCCTGCTAGCCATTTACCACCCGCCGTTCACCGTTGCGGCCGCTACCGTATTCGCGGGTAAACCCGCTCCTACACAGATTGGTGGTGGACACACACCGGAGGTTGGGCGCAGCCCGTCGTGTAGGAGCGGGTTCACCCGCGAAAGGGCCGGGCCTGCTGGCCAATC
>NZ_JBICKE010000007.1:0-15178 GCF_043103865.1 Pseudomonas sp. yb_5 | reverse complement strand
GACTGCGAAATTTTAACCCGACCGGAGGCCTGGACATGTCCGAGCGACACCCCGAACCCGATCTCGACTACCTCAAGCGCGTGCTGCTGGAAATGCTCGCCATCCCCAGCCCCACCGGCTTCACCGACACCATCGTGCGCTACGTGGCCGAACGCCTTGACGAACTGGGCATCCCCTTCGAGCTGACCCGCCGCGGCACCATTCGCGCCACCCTCAAAGGCCGGCAGGCCACCCCCGACCGCGCCGTCTCTGCCCACCTGGATACCATCGGCGCCAGCGTGCGCCAGTTGCAGGACAATGGCCGCCTGGCCCTGGCCCCCGTCGGCTGCTGGTCCAGCCGTTTTGCCGAAGGCAGCCGGGTTAGCGTGTTCACCGATACCGGGGTATTCCGTGGCAGTGTGCTGCCGCTGATGGCCAGCGGGCATGCCTTCAACACGGCCATCGACCAGATGCCGATCAGCTGGGATCACGTGGAAGTGCGCCTGGATGCCTACTGCGCCACGCGCGCCGACTGTGAGGCACTGGGCGTGAGCATTGGGGATTTCGTGGCCTTCGACCCCTTGCCCGAGTTCACCGAAAGCGGCCACATCAGCGCCCGTCACCTGGACGACAAGGCTGGCGTGGCCGCATTGCTGGCGGCATTGAAGGCGGTGGTGGAAAGCGGTCGCCAGCCGCTGATCGACTGCCACCCGCTGTTCACCATCACCGAGGAGACCGGCTCGGGAGCAGCCGGCGCCCTGCCCTGGGACGTCAGCGAGTTCGTCGGCATCGACATCGCCCCGGTGGCGCCTGGGCAGGCTTCCAGCGAGCATGCGGTCAGTGTGGCCATGCAGGACTCGTCGGGGCCTTACGACTACCACCTGTCCCGGCACCTGCTGAAACTGGCCGGTGACCACGACTTGCCGGTGCGGCGCGACCTGTTCCGCTATTACTTCAGCGATGCCCATTCGGCGGTGACTGCCGGGCACGACATTCGTACCGCGCTGGTGGCCTTTGGTTGCGATGCCACCCATGGTTACGAACGCACCCATATCGACAGCCTGGCAGCGCTGAGCCGGTTGTTGTCAGCCTACCTGCTGAGCCCGCCAGTGTTTGCCAGCGACTCGCAGCCGGCCAATGCATCGCTCGAGCGCTTCAGCCACCAACTGGAGCATGATGCGCAGATGGAAAGCGACACGCGGGTACCGGCGGTGGACAGCCTGATCGGAAACAAAGGCTAAACGCCCACGGGGCTGCAAAGCGGCCCCTACACCTCGAATGTTTCGCGTAGCATGCCCATACCTATTTCAGACACCACCCGACCATGCTGATCCCCTACGACCAATTGCAAGCCGAAACCCTGACCCGCCTGATCGAGGACTTCGTCACCCGCGACGGCACTGACAACGGCGACGACACCCCGCTGGAAACCCGCGTGCTGCGGGTACGCCAGGCGTTGGCCAAAGGCCAGGCTTTCATCCTTTTCGACCTGGAAAGCCAGCAGTGCCAGTTGCTGGCCAAGCATGATGTGCCCCGCGAACTCCTCGAATAGCAGGCAAGGCCTGTTCAGGCCTTGCTCTGCTTGGACGCCTTGATGCGCTTGTGAACTTCGGCTCGATGCACCGGCACCTCACGCGGAGCATCCACACCAAAGCGCACCACGCCGTCCCGGGTCTCTACCACGACGATCCGGATATCATCGCCAATCATGATGACCTCCCCCACTTCGCGCCCAATTACCAGCATGTTCCGATCCTCCTGCGAAAGGGAAAACCGGAGCCTGCCCCGTAGGTATTCAGCTACTCAATAGCTCCACTGCGATTCAGAAGCCCCTTACGCTTTTGAGTAACTTCTCCTACAGACCAATCATCGCGACTGGGCTTTTGCCCGCATTTTCACTGCCATTTCGGCCATCTCGTCATACAGCCGCTCAGGGGCCTGGCGTTTCAGTTGCCAGGCCTGGCGCCCTGCCTCATGGGGCAGGATGAGGAACTCGCCTGCAGCGACCTGCTGATGGATATAATCGGCAATGTCCGCCGCACTGATCGGCGAACCTTCAAGCAGCTTGCCAACCTGTGCCTTCATCGCCGGGTTCGGCCCGCGGAACGAGTCCAGCAGGTTGGTCTGGAAGAACGACGGGCACACCACGTGCACCGCCACCTCAATCTGGCGCAACTCCACCAGCAGGCTTTCCGACAATGCCAGCACGCCGGCCTTGGCCACGTTGTAGTTGCTCATGCCCGGGCCCTGCATCAGTGCAGCCATCGAGGCGATGTTGATAATGCGCCCCTTGCTGCGCTCCAGCAGCGGCAGGAACGCCTTGCAACCCTTGACCACGCCCATCAGATTGACGGCGATCTGCCAGTCCCAGTCTTCCAGCGACAGCTCGGCGAAGAACCCGCCCGAAGCGATGCCGGCGTTGTTGACGATCACATCGACCCCACCGAACTTCTCTTCGCAGGCCTGGGCAAGGGCCGTCAGCTGGCTATAGTCGCGCACATCGCAGCGCTGGACGAAGCCGTCGCCACCGGCCTGGCGAACCTGCTCCAGCGTTTCGCGCAGGCCGGTTTCGTTGACATCGGCCAGTGCCAGGCGCCAGCCCTCACGCGCCCAGCGCAGGGCGATCTCGCGGCCGAGGCCAGACCCGGCGCCGGTGATCATGATGCGTTTTTGCATGGTCGCAGGCCTTGTTCTGACAAGTAGTCCGGTGAGTCTAATCAAGGCGTCGCCATCCGGCAGGATTCATCAGGGTAGTGAATGGGCGGGCATGACCGGGTAGGCGGCTGCACGGGGATGGAATCTTTACCAACCCGCACCGGTCCGAATTATCGAGAGGCCAGCATTCTCAGGCTCTTGCCCCCTAATCACGCAAGGACTTTGACATGACCACGATCCTTATCATCATCCTGATTCTGCTGCTGATCGGTGGCTTACCGGTCTTCCCCCACTCGCGCAGCTGGGGCTATGGCCCTTCCGGCATAATCGGCGTGGTGTTGGTGATTCTGCTGGTACTACTGTTGCTTGGGATGATATGACGCGCTGCGGACAGTCACTTCAGACAATCACTTGAGGCGAGTGGCAAGCGAGTCGCCTGCATAAAATAAAAAACGCCCCGACTGGCGGGGCGTTTTTCAGTGCAGGTTAATGACGTTAGTGCGAGACCGCCCCGCTGGCACCCAGGCCAGTCTGTGAACGCACGAACTGCGGGAAGAACAGCGCGCGCTCATCCTCAGCCGCCTTGGACTTGTCGGTGACCGAGAAGAACCAGATGCTGACGAAGGCAATGGCCATCGAGAACAGCGCCGGGTACTCGTACGGGTAGATTGGCTTCTCGTGGCCGAGAATCTGTACCCAGATGGTCGGGCCAAGGATCATCAGCGTCACCGCACTCACCAGGCCCAGCCAGCCGCCGATCATGGCGCCGCGGGTGGTCAGCTTCTTCCAGTACATCGAAAGCAGCAGTACCGGGAAGTTGCAGCTGGCCGCAATGGAGAACGCCAGGCCGACCATGAAGGCGATGTTCTGCTTCTCGAACAGAATCCCCAGGCCGATCGCCAGCACACCCAGGGCGACAGTGGTGATCTTCGATACGCGGATCTCGTCCTTGTCGTTGGCTTTGCCCTTGCGCCAGACGCTGGCGTACAGGTCGTGGGACACCGCCGAGGCACCGGCCAGGGTCAGGCCAGCCACCACCGCCAGGATGGTGGCGAAGGCCACCGCCGAGATGAAGCCGAGGAACACACTGCCACCCACCGCATTGGCCAGGTGCACCGCGGCCATGTTGTTGCCGCCCAGCAGGGCGCCTGCGGCGTCCTTGAAGTCCGGGTTGGTGCTGACCAGCAGGATCGCGCCAAAGCCGATGATGAAGGTGAGGATGTAGAAGTAGCCGATGAAGCCTGTGGCGTACAGCACGCTCTTGCGCGCTTCCTTGGCGTCACTGACGGTGAAGAAGCGCATCAGGATGTGCGGCAGGCCGGCAGTACCGAACATCAGTGCCAGGCCCAGGGAGAACGCCGAGATCGGGTCCTTGACCAGGCCGCCGGGGCTCATGATCGCCTCACCCTTGGCGTGTACCTTGATCGCTTCGGTGAACAGCGTGTTGAAGTCAAAGCCCACGTGCTTCATCACCATCAGCGCCATGAAACTGGCACCGGACAGCAGCAGCACAGCCTTGATGATCTGTACCCACGTGGTGGCCAGCATGCCGCCGAACAGCACGTACAGGCACATCAGGATACCCACCAGAACCACCGCCACATGGTAGTCCAGGCCGAACAGCAGCTCGATCAGCTTGCCGGCACCGACCATTTGCGCGATCAGGTAGAACGCCACCACCACCAGCGAACCGGAGGCAGACAGGGTGCGGATTTCCTTTTGCCCGAGGCGGTACGAGGCCACGTCGGCGAAGGTGTACTTGCCCAGGTTGCGCAAGCGTTCGGCAATCAGGAAAAGAATGATCGGCCAGCCGACCAGGAAGCCGATCGAGTAGATCAGGCCGTCGTAACCAGAGGTGAACACCAGTGCGGAAATACCCAGGAACGAGGCGGCTGACATGTAGTCGCCAGCAATCGCCAGACCGTTCTGGAAGCCGGTGATCTTGCCGCCGGCAGCGTAATAGTCCGATGCCGACTTGTTGCGTTTGGAGGCCCAGTAGGTGATGCCGAGCGTGAAGGCGACGAAGGCCACGAACATGGCGATGGCGGAAACGTTCAGCGGTTGTTTCTGCACCTCGCCGGTCAGGGCATCGGCGGCCCACACGGCGGGTGCAAAAGCTCCGCAGGCCAGTACGGCCAGGGCTTTGACAGGGCGAATCATTGTTGCGCCTCCTTCAGGATTTCCTTGTTCAGCTCATCGAATTCGCCGTTGGCGCGGCGCACGTAGATGGCGGTCAGGACGAATGCCGAAACGATCAGACCGACGCCCAGGGGAATGCCCCAGGTAATCGATGACTCAGGGCTGAGCTTGGCGCCCAGCACATGGGGACCGTAGGCGATCAGGAGGATGAAGGCGCAATACAGGCCGAGCATGATCGCCGAGAGAATCCAGGCGAACCGCTCGCGTTTGGTGACCAGCTCCTTGAAACGGGGGCTGTTTTGTATCGAGAGGTAAATGCTGTCGTTCATTGTTTTTGTCCTAGCAGCACAGATACGGGATGGAACCCACGCCCTTACTTTATGCTGCCGATGGACGCCAACCAGACGACCTTAGTCTTAGATGCAACGGTGTTTTACCGATTGCGTAACAACGTGAAAACCTGTTCGCGGGTAAACCCGCTCCTACAAGGGCTTGCACAGGCCTGTAGGAGCGGGTTTACCCGCGAAGAAACAACATTGGCCCTGGAAGGCTTTTACTTGCCAGTCCACTCCTTCACACGATCAGGGTGCTTGGCTACCCAGTCCTTGGCCGCCGCTTCAGGCTTGGCCCCTTCCTGGATCGCCAGCATCACCTCGCCAATCTCGTCCTTGGACTGCCAGTTGAACTTCTTCAGGAACTCCGCCACTTCCGGTGCCTTGGCTGCCAGTTCCTTGCTGCCGATGCTGTTCACGGTTTCTGCCGCGCCATACACGCCTTTCGGGTCTTCGAGGAACTTCAGCTTCCACTTGGCGAACATCCAGTGCGGAACCCAACCGGTCACCGCAATCGACTGCTGCTTGGCATAGGCACGGCCCAGCTCCGCAGTCATCGCCGCACCCGAGCTGGCCTGCAACTTGTAACCCGTCAGGTCATAGTCCTTGATCGCCTGGTCGGTCTTGAGCATCACACCGGAGCCTGCGTCGATGCCGACAATTCTGTCCTTGAAGGTATTGTCGGTCTTGAGGTCGGCGATGCTCACTGCCTTGACGTATTCGGGGACGATCAGACCGATCTTGGCGTCCTTGAAGTTAGGGCCGTAGTCGACCACGTTGTCCTTGTTCTTGGCCCAGTACTCACCATGGGTCACCGGCAACCAGGCCGACAACATGGCATCGAGTTTTCCAGTTGCCACACCCTGCCACATGATCCCCGTGGCCACGGCCTGCAGCTTCACGTCGTAGCCGAGTTTTTGCTTGATTACTTCGGCGGCCACGTTGGTGGTCGCCACGCTGTCGGCCCAACCATCCACGTAACCAATGCTTACTTCTTTGGCCATAGCCTGTGCAGCGCTCATGGCCATTACCAGGGCGGTGCCCACACCCAGTAAACGTCGCATTTTCTTCAAAGTTGCCATCAAAGCATCCCCTCGTCAGGTCTTGGAGATTGCATCATCGTCCTGCAACACAAGTCGACCTGATCCAGCTGCGACCTATACCCGCCCCATATGCGACAGCACTATGCCATTAGCGCCATCGGTCGGCATCGGTCTGCGCGATCCTTGCATGCCAAAGGTTTGGCGCCGGGCTACTATCCAGCCTTTTGTACCAGACGATGGACCGCCCGATGCCCAGTTGTAGCCGCCTGTTGTTACCGTTGTACCTGCTTGCCTGCCTGCTGGCCCTGCTCGGGCTGGGGGGGCTCTGGTACGGGCTGGGCAAGCCGGTGCACCTGCCCGATGCGGCCAGCCCTGCGCACAAACTGCAATGCGCCTCGTACACGCCGTTCGACAAAGACCAGTCGCCTTATGACCAGCCGTTTCGCCTGCGACCGACGCGGATGGACGCCGACCTGGCGTTACTGGCCGAGCGGTTTCAGTGCATCCGTACCTATTCCATGAGCGGTCTTGAGGCAATCCCGGCGCTGGCACGCAAGCATGGCCTGAAGGTGATGCTGGGCGCCTGGGTGAACGCACACCCGGCCGACACCGAGAAGGAAATCAACCTGCTGATCGCCGCTGCCAACGCCAACCCTGACGTGGTCAGCGCGGTGATCGTCGGCAATGAGACACTGTTGCGCAAGGAGGTGACCGGTGCCCACCTGGCCAAATTGATCGCGCGGGTGAAGCGCCAGGTCAAGGTGCCCGTGACCTACGCCGATGTCTGGGAGTTCTGGCTGCAGCACCCGCAGGTGGCCCCGGCAGTGGACTTCCTGACCATCCATCTGCTGCCCTACTGGGAGGACGACCCGCGTGGCATCGACGATGCCTTGGCCCACGTTGCCGATGTGCGCCGTGTGTTCGGCACACGCTTCGCGCCCAAGGACATACTGATTGGCGAAACCGGCTGGCCCAGCGAAGGCCGCCAGCGTGAAACCGCGGTGCCCAGCCGGGTCAATGAGGCGCGCTTCATCCGTGGCTTTGTGGCCATGGCCGAGCGCAATGGCTGGCACTACAACCTGATCGAAGCCTTCGATCAACCTTGGAAACGCGTCAATGAGGGCGCAGTGGGGGGTTACTGGGGGCTATACGACGCGGACCGGCAGGACAAGGGCGTGCTCGAAGGGCCAGTGAGCAACCTGCATGACTGGCCGCAGTGGCTGCTGGCCAGCGCCGTGCTGATGGTGATCATGCTGGCGCTGGCCGGGCGCCCCGCTACACCGATGGCGGCCTTGCTGCTGCCATTGCTGGCGGCGTTTGGCGCCGCTTGCCTGGGCCTGTGGGGCGAGTTGATGCGTACTCATGCTCGCTTTGCCGGGGAATGGTTGTGGGCACTGATGCTGGCCGGGCTGAACCTGCTGGTGCTGGCCCATGCGTTGTTGGCGCTGGCGCGGCGGGCCGGCTGGCGTGAGCGCTTGTTCACCTGGCTTCAGGTGCGAGCCGGCTGGCTGTTGCTGACGGCGGGCTTTGCTGCGGCGGTGAGCATGCTGGCAATGGTGTTCGACCCGCGCTACCGCAGCTTCCCCAGTGCGGCCCTGGCGTTGCCGGCGCTGGTGTATGTGCTGTGGCCGGTGCGGGCACGGCGGGCGGAGGTGGCGTTGCTGGCATTCATCGTCGGCGCCGGAGTGGCGCCGCAGTTGTTCGTGGAAGGGCTGGAGAACCAGCAGGCCTGGGGCTGGGCGGTGGTGAGTGTGCTGATGACGGCGGCGTTGTGGCGCAGCTTGCGGATGCGCCAGGCTTGATACTGCATATCCCTCAAGCCCAGCGCGGACCTTGTGTGGCCTTGTGTCGCGAAAGGGGCGCGCAGCGGCCCCAGCAATTTTTGCTGTGAAGCTTTAACCCTGCCTTTCGCGACACAAGGCGCTCCCACAGGTACGCGCAGCTGCTTACAATGGGGGTTGCCTGACCAGACGCAACCCCGCCAGTACCAGCGCAAACACCGCAATGCTGGCGGTGTACAGCACCAGCGCCGGCACCGCGAACACCAACGCCAACACTGCCAGCCACCAGCCGGCACGCGCGGAAACGAACTGGGCCAGTAATGCAAGGCCCAGCCCGCCCCAGGCCATTACCTGATAGTGAATGCCCAACCCCAGCAGCGAACGCACCTCGCACTGCCAGTACGCCGTCGGCACTGCGCACAGCCCTACCCACTGGCCATCCTCCATGAGGCCGTAACGCACGCCATAACTGGCCGCAAGCCAGAGCCCCAGAAACAGCACCAGCAACGCCGTCGGCAGCGAACGAGACATCCTGTTCTCCAATAGCGGTAATCGAAAGCATCCATGATCGCTTATGCCCGGTTGTAAGGCAAAATCACACACCGGCAGCTATGTTGCAGATAGCAAGTACGCCAAAGACCACCGCAGCGGGCAACTTTGCCCGCCTGGTTGTGGTCCTAGCCTGCACACTGCTCGACCTTGCGTTCTTTTGGGGGATTACATGCTTCGATCTTTGCGCCTCGCTGCCCTGCTCGGTAGCCTGCTCATGGCTGTGGCCGCTTCAGCGCGGGATATCGACGCTGCCAGCTATGGCTACCCTTTGACCAACCCGTTCGAGGCGACCATCGCCACCACCCCGCCGGACAAGCGCCCTGACTTGCCCAGCGACGATGAAATCAATCAGTCCGATTACAGCCTGAACTTGCGCCCGGAACGTGAGTTCACGTTGCCCGACAACTTCTGGGCAGTGAAGAAGCTCAGGTACCGCCTGGCTCGCCAGGATCGCGAAGCGCCGCTGATCTTCATCATCGCCGGCACCGGCGCGCCCTACAGCAGCAGCATCAATGAATACCTGAAAAAGCTGTTCTACCAGGCCGGCTTCCACGTGGTGCAACTGTCATCGCCCACCAGCTATGACTTCATGAGTGCAGCCTCGCGCTTTGCTACCCCCGGTATCAGCCAGGAAGACGCCGAAGACATGTACCGGGTGATGCAGGCCGTGCGCGCCCAGCATCCACGCCTGCCGGTCAGTGACTTCTACCTCACCGGTTACAGCCTGGGTGCGCTCGACGCCGCCTTCGTCAGCCACCTGGACGAGACCCGCCGCAGCTTCAACTTCAAGCGTGTGCTGCTGCTCAACCCACCGGTCAACCTCTACACCTCGATCAACAACCTCGACAAGCTGGTGCAAACCCAGGTCAAGGGCATCGACCGCAGCACCACGTTCTATGAGCTGATGCTGGAAAAACTCACCCGCTACTTCCAGGACAAGGGCTACATCGACCTGAACGACGCCTTGCTGTATGACTTCCAGCAGTCGCGCCAGCACCTGTCCAACGAACAGATGGCCATGCTGATCGGCACCTCGTTCCGCTTCTCGGCAGCCGACATCGCCTTCACTTCCGACCTGATCAACCGCCGCGGCCTGATCATTCCGCCGAAATTCCCGATCACCGAAGGCAGCAGCCTCACGCCGTTCTTCAAGCGCGCCCTGCAGTGCGACTTCGACTGCTACATGACCGAACAGGTGATTCCGATGTGGCGCGCCCGCACCGACGGCAACAGCATCCTGCAATTGGTCAACCAAGTCAGCCTGTATGCCCTGGAAGACTACCTGCGCAGCAGTGACAAGATCGCCGTGATGCACAACGCCGACGACGTCATTCTCGGCCCGGGCGACATTGGCTTTTTGCGCAAGGTGTTCGGTGACCGGCTGACGCTCTACCCCCATGGCGGCCATTGCGGCAACCTCAACTACCGCGTCAACAGTGACGCCATGCTGGAGTTCTTCCGTGGTTAACAAACTCCTCTTCGCCACTGCCCTGCTTGCCGCTGGCCACACCCTGGCCGCCGAAACCGCCCCACGAGCCAGCGTGGTCGAAGCCGACCCACAGGTGAGCAGTACCGCGCCCCTGGCGCCCGAAGCCGATGGTTTCCTCGACCCGCTGCGTGAGCTGAAATTCAACCCTGGGCTGGACCAGCGCGAATTCGAGCGCTCAACCTTGGCGGCGCTTAACGTGTACGACCCGCTGGAGTCGATCAACCGGCGCATCTATCACTTCAACTACCGACTGGACCAATGGGTGCTGCTGCCGCTGGTGAATGGCTACCAGTATGTCACTCCAAGTTTCGTGCGCACGGGGGTGAGCAACTTCTTCAACAACCTTGGCGATGTGCCGAACCTGTTCAACAGCGTGTTGCAGCTCAAAGCCAAGCGCTCTGCAGAAATCACTGCGCGACTGATGTTCAACACGATTATCGGCGTGGGTGGGCTGTGGGATCCGGCGACCAGCATGGGCCTGCCGCGCCAGAGCGAAGACTTTGGCCAGACCCTGGGCTTCTATGGCGTGCCGGATGGGCCGTACCTGATGCTGCCGGTGCTAGGGCCATCGAACCTGCGCGATACCACCGGGCTGGTGGTGGACTATGCGGGAGAGCAGGCAGTCAACTACCTGAACGTGGCTGAAGTCAGCAGCGACCACCCGGAAATCTTCGCCTTGCGCGTGGTGGACAAGCGCTATACGACCAAATTCCGCTATGGCCAGCTCAACTCGCCGTTCGAATATGAAAAGGTGCGGTATGTGTATACCCAGGCGCGCAAGTTGCAGATAGCCGAATAAGCCTGCTGCGGCCCTTTCGCTCCTGCACAGGCATTACACAAACTTGTAGGAGCGGGTTCACCCGCGAAAGGGCCCACACAAGCAGCATCACCCCCCCAGGAACTCGCAAAGCTCGCGCTTCTTGGCCAGGGCATCGCGCCGCCCCAACTCGATCAGTTCACTGCAATAACTGGCCTCGAACAGCAAATAGCTCAGCACCCCCGCCCCGCTGGTGCGCGTCGCCCCCGGCCCACGTAAAAACAGGCGTAACGCCGCCGGCAACTCGCGGCGGTGCCGAGCGGCAATCTCGTCCAGCGGCTGACTGGGTGCCACCACCAGTACGTCAATCGGGGCCAGCCCCAGGCGCCGGGCATCCAGGTGCGCTGGCAACAGCCCGCTCAAGTGGTTGAGGCGCTGCAGCAGTTCGATATCGTCTTCCAGGCTGTCAATGAACGTACTGTTGAGCATGTGCCCGCCGATCTGCGCCAGGCTCGGCTGCTGCCCGCTGAACACACGCTGGGGCGGCAACGGTGGCGCTGGCCGCTGCGGGTTTCCGCTGACCCCGACCACCAGCACGCGGCTGGCCCCCAGGTGCAAGGCCGGACTGATCGGCGCCGATTGGCGCACTGCACCGTCGCCGTAATATTCACCGCCTAGTTGCACCGGGGCGAACAGCAGCGGGATCGCCGCGCTGGCCAGCAGGTGGTCGATGGTCAACGGTGCAGGTACGCCAATACGCCGGTGACGCAACCAGGCCTCGATGGTGCCGCGGCCTTGGTAGAAGGTCACCGCCTGGCCAGACTCGTAGCCAAAGGCGGTCACTGCCACGGCGCGCAGTTGCTCGGCGGCCAAGGCGTGGCCGATGCCATCCAGGTTCAGGTGCGTTTGCAGCAGGCTGCGCAAAGGGCTGCTGTCGAGCAACGCCACGGGGGCCTGGCCACCCAGCCCCAGCAGGTTGTGGCCGACGAAGCGGCTGGCCTGGCGCACGACCCCGGGCCAGTCGCTGCGGATGACCAGATGGCTGCGGAAATTCTGCCAGAAGGCAGTGAGCCGCTGCACGGCGTCGTTGAAGTGCACGGCACCACTGGCCAGGGTGACCGCGTTGATGGCCCCGGCGGAGGTGCCGACGATGACCGGGAACGGGTTGTGCGCGCCGGCGGGCAGCAACTCGGCGATGCCCGCCAGCACGCCAACCTGGTAGGCGGCGCGGGCGCCGCCGCCAGACAGGATGAGACCGGTTACCGGGGGTGGAGCCATGGAGTCCTTCCTGGGGTCAAGGTGCTTTCATGCCCGGCCTCTTCGCGGGTGAACCCGCTCCCACAGGGCCCCGCAATATGCAGAACCTGTGGTAATCCTGCAGGAGCGGGTTTACCCGCGAAGAGGCCAGGCCTGCTTACAAGGTTCAGCGCTTTTTCTTGTCATACAGCCGCGGCGCCCCTTCGGGCCGCGACTTGAACCGACGGTGCGCCCACAGGTACTGCTCGGGGCACTCGCGCAACACGCTCTCGACCCACCGGTTGATGCGCAGGCAATCGGCCTCTTCGCTTTCACCGGGGAAATCCGCCAGCGGCGGATGGATGACCAGCCGATAGCCGCTGCCATCCTCCAGGCGCTTCTGGGTGAACGGGATCACTTGCGCCTTCCCCAACCGGGCGAACTTGGTAGTGGCCGTTACCGTCGCTGCCGGGATGCCGAACAGCGGCACGAAGATACTTTGCTTGGCGCCGTAGTCCTGGTCCGGTGCGTACCAGATCGCCCGGCCCGAACGCAGCAGCTTGAGCATGCCGCGCACGTCTTCGCGCTCCACCGCCAGCGAGTCGAGGTTGTGCCGCTCGCGGCCGCTGCGCTGGATGAAGTCGAACAGTGCATTGCCGTGTTCGCGGTACATGCCGTCGATGGTGTGCTGCTGACCGAGCAGCGCGGCGCCGATTTCCAGGGTCGTGAAGTGCACCGCCATGAGGATCGCGCCCTGCCCCGCCTGCTGGGCGGCCTGCAGGTGCTCAAGGCCCTCGATATGGGCCAGGCGCGCCAGCCTTGCCTTGGGCCACCACCAGCTCATGGCCATTTCGAAGAAGGCGATGCCGGTTGAAGCGAAGTTGGCCTTGAGCAAACGCTGCCGTTCGTCGACAGACAGCTCCGGGAAGCACAGCTCCAGGTTGCGCGCGGCAATGCGCCGACGTTCACCGGCGACGTGATACATGACGGCGCCCAGCGCGGCACCGACTTTCAGCAGCACCCGGTACGGCAACTGGACTACCAGCCACAGCAGGCCCAGGCCCAGCCATAGGCCCCAGAACTTGGGGTGAAGGTAATAGAGACGAAAACGCGGGCGTTCCATTGAAGCATCCGGAAAGACAAAGGCCGCGCATTCTACAACGGATCAGCGCATGTTGCGGGCAACCGGTGTTCTCGTTATAAGTCAGGGCACTTTTTTCGCAACAAGCCGTCTATGCAGACCATGAGCCCAAACCACACACCCGACACCGCCTCCGTGTTCCAGCTCAAGGGCAGCATGCTCGCCATTACGGTACTGGAACTGGCACGCAATGACCTTGAAGCCCTCGACCGCCAGTTGGCGGCCAAAGTCGCCCAGGCCCCTAACTTCTTCAGCAATACACCGCTGGTGCTGGCGCTAGACAAGCTGCCGGCCGACGAAGGGGCGGTCGACCTGCCCGGCTTGATGCGGATTTGCCGACACCACGGCCTGCGTACCCTGGCCATCCGCGCCAACCGCATCGAGGACATCGCCGCCGCCATCGCCATCGACCTGCCGGTGCTGCCGCCGTCCGGGGCCCGCGAACGGCCGCTGGAGCCCGAGCCCGAGGTAGTCAAAAAGCCCGAACCGGCCCCGGCGCCACCACCGCCCCCCGAACCCGAGGTGCGCCCGACCCGCATCATTACTTCGCCAGTACGCGGTGGCCAACAGATCTATGCTCAGGGGGGGGACCTGATTGTTACCGCCTCGGTCAGCCCAGGTGCGGAACTTCTGGCCGATGGCAACATCCATGTGTACGGCGCCATGCGCGGCCGCGCCCTTGCCGGCATCAAAGGCAACACCAAGGCGCGTATCTTCTGCCAGCAGATGACCGCCGAAATGGTCTCGATCGCCGGCCAGTACAAGGTCTGCGAAGAACTGCGCCGGGATCCACTGTGGGGTACCAGCGTGCAAGTCAGCCTGTCTGGTGACGTGTTGAACATCACCCGTCTTTAACGGATACTTGCCAGCATTTTTAGAGCAACTTTTTTACCGTTGCCTTTATTTAGCTATTTCAGTTTTTTGCAGGGACAAGTGTCCCGACTAATTTTAGGGGTGAAACACCTTGGCCAAGATTCTCGTGGTTACTTCCGGCAAGGGGGGTGTGGGCAAGACCACTACCAGCGCCGCCATTGGTACCGGCCTCGCACTGCGCGGCCACAAGACCGTCATTGTCGACTTCGACGTGGGCCTGCGTAACCTCGACCTGATCATGGGCTGCGAACGCCGCGTGGTGTACGACTTCGTCAACGTGGTCAACGGCGAAGCCAACCTGCAGCAGGCCCTGATCAAGGACAAGCGCCTCGAGAACCTGTACGTGCTGGCCGCCAGCCAGACCCGTGACAAGGACGCGCTGACCCAGGAAGGCGTGGAAAAGGTACTGATGGACCTGAAGAAAGACTTCGAGTACGTCATCTGCGACTCGCCGGCCGGTATCGAAAAAGGTGCCCACCTGGCCATGTACTTCGCGGACGAAGCCATCGTGGTGACCAACCCGGAAGTTTCGTCGGTACGTGACTCCGACCGTATGCTGGGCATTCTGTCGAGCAAGTCGCGCCGCTCCGAAAACGGCGAAGAGCCGATCAAGGAGCATCTGCTGATCACCCGCTACCACCCAGAGCGCGTCGTCAAGGGCGAAATGCTGAGCGTGGCCGACGTGGAAGAAATCCTGTCGATCAAGCTCAAGGGTGTGATCCCGGAGTCGCAGGCCGTCCTCAAGGCGTCCAACCAAGGTATCCCGGTCATTCTCGATGACCAGAGCGATGCCGGCCAGGCCTACAGTGATGCGGTCGACCGCCTGCTGGGCAAAGAGAAGCCGATGCGCTTCATCGATGTACAGAAGAAGGGATTCTTCGAGCGCATTTTCGGGAGCAAATAAACCATGAACCTTTTTGACTTCTTTCGTGGCAGACAGAAACAGACCAGCGCGTCGGTAGCGAAAGAGCGTCTACAGATCATCGTGGCGCACGAGCGCGGCCAACGCAGCGAACCGGACTACCTGCCCGCACTGCAGAAAGAACTGCTGGAAGTGATCCGCAAATATGTGAACATCGGCAACGATGATGTGCATATCGAGCTGGAAAACCAGGGCAGCTGCTCGATTCTCGAGCTGAACATCACCCTGCCGGATCGCTGATCCGCGTAGTCGACAACTTGGGGCCGCTTTGCGGCCCTT
>NZ_JBICKE010000079.1:0-287 GCF_043103865.1 Pseudomonas sp. yb_5 | reverse complement strand
GCACCGCTGCGATGTTCGGCGACACGTTGCGCCGGCAGGATGCGAACCGGATTACCTTTGGCCTGCAGCAGTCTGGCCCAGGCTTGTGCACCTGGACCGCACTCCATCAAGACGGCCACGGTAGTTGGCAGCCTGAGCAGGAAATCATGGAACGCTTGGCGGGATTTGATGCGATCTTCGTAGGTCACCCGCCCAGTAGCGTCCTCGCCTGCTAATTGGAAGACCTGTTTGGCCAGGTCTACGCAGATGGTTGTGCAAAGCTCCACATCAGTGGAAGACAGGGAATC
>NZ_JBICKE010000078.1:0-21074 GCF_043103865.1 Pseudomonas sp. yb_5 | reverse complement strand
GAGCAGGACAAGGTCAAACTGGAGCCCTCTGCCCTGGCCGGCGTACCGGGTATGCTACGGGTGCTGCAAGCCGACGAGTACCTGGCCCGCCAACGCTTCACCCCAGCCCGGCTGCAACAGGCCACCCACCTCGTCTGGGGAACGGGGGGCAGCATGGTGCCGGAAGATGAGTTCAACGCCTATCTGGCCAAAGGGCGCAGCGAGCAGGCAAACGTGTAACCGAAGCGCCGGTTCGCAACGCCGTTGCAGTGCCTCAGGCCATCAGCAAGGAATGCCCGCCAGCGGCCACACAGGTGCTGGCGTCGCTTTGACCATATTGCGTTTTCGCGCCCACTGGGTCAGTGCGGCCATCAGGGCAAAGCCAAGCAGGATCATCACCGGATAGGCCAACAGCAACTCGGTCAACGAATACTTCCAGGCCAGTGGCCGACCGACGCCCAGCATCGCTGCATATAACCAGGAAACACCTGACAGTGCACCAGAAAACAGCGCAAACATCCGCACGCCTATATTCAGGTCAAGCAAAGAACCGGCCTTGAGCAAGGCAGGCAATACATAACGATGCAACAACATGCCATTAAAGGTCAGGAGCAAGACAATAATGACTTTTGCGTGAAGTTTGGGATTGGCGAAATAACTCATGCCCTTTTCAAGGTAATCGATACCAATGACCGCGGCACCGGTAAGCCACAAGAATATCAAGGCATTGGCAACGGACGCCTGCAATCGCGCCATGTGCTTACCGTCATGGCTGGCCTGTTGATGCCCCTTCAACAAGTCCCTGACCATCTCGGCATCGCTGGTAAATACCAGGCCGATGGCGATACAACAGGCCAGTAAATGAACATAAATGACCGACAACCGCACCAGTTCCATGGATTCTTTCTGCCCGAACAGGCTAATAATTGTATTAAACTCCACGTCGAATTCTCCACGTAATGCATCAGCGCTAGATGGCCTTGCAACAAGCACGCGTGCGACTTGATCGCACCGGGAAGACCAAATTCATATCGTTAATTGAAACAGCGAATGGTTACTCAATTGCACACAGTGGCTCAACCGTTGAGCCTCGGTTGGGCATGGCGTTACTCCATCGTCAGAGGTAAAAAAGCCCCGTGTGCATCCCTGCGATTCAGATCAAGTTGAACGTCCATTACGTTCTGGGGAGAGGTGCGAAGTGCGCTGTTTGAAGAACACACTTGCTGGCAAATATGAGCGACCCACTGGCAAATCGTTCATTTCTTGAGCAAAAGCACCGACCAGCGGTATTTAAAGCCGTATTAGTTAGTTTACTAACTTCTTGCAAGCTGACCGGATGGTAAGTTTTAAAGACCCGTGGATCCAAACTCCGCGACAGGCCATTTAAGTGCTCTATTTCGCTGAGTAGTGAACGACTACCCAGTCAATGCACCAGAAGCAACTGGCTCAATACCGCCCGCAGTTTCCCGGGTTTCACAGGTTTGTTCAGTAGCGGCGCCCCTAGCTTCTGCAAGCCACGCCGGCACTGATCGCTGCGGTCTGCGGTAATGATCACTGCCGGTATGGCAGTCGCAAAATGCTCACGCAGGTTCCTCACCACCTCGCAACCCACCACGCCATGGTCCAGGTGGTAGTCGGCCAGGATCAGTTCCGGGGCTCGCCCCTGCAACGCCAGCAAGGCGCCCTCCTGGTCGGTAGCCGTAACCACTTCGCACCCCCACTGCCCCAACAGCGCGCCCATGCTCTCGAGTATGCTCACTTCGTTGTCCAGCACCAGCAGGCGGCGGCCCGGTAGCGGATTACCGGCGCTGGGCAGCGGCACAGCCTGATGAACAGCCAGCGGCACTTCTTTGCCAAGAGGTACCTCGATGCTGAACACCGAGCCACGCCCCGGCCACGAGCGCACTTCGATCCGGTAACCGAGAATCTTGGCGATCCGTTCAACGATGGCCAGCCCCAGGCCGACACCCTTGCGATCGGCAGCGCGGCCAACGTCCAGTTGGTTGAACTCGAGAAAAATGGCCTGCAGCCGATCCTGCGCGATGCCTCGCCCGGTATCCCACACCTCCAGCCGCAGCTGGCCGCCGCGGCGCCTCGCCCCGAGCAGGATCCGCCCCTCGTCGGTGTACCGGCAAGCGTTGCTGAGGAAGTTGCGCAGAATGCGCGTCAGCAGCCGCAAGTCAGTGCTGATGGCGTAATCGGCTATGCGTGCACGCAGCTTCAGGCCTGCAGCATCGGCCACCGAGCTGAACTCCGAGACCAGCGGCGCGAACACCTCGTCCAGGCGGTACACAGCCACGTCCGGCCTGACGGCCGCCTGGTCGAGCCGGGAAATGTCCAGCAGGTCGGTCAGCAGGTCTTCCGCGCCCTCCAGGGCCTGGTGGGTACGCTCCACCAGCACATGCTCGGCCTCTGGTAATGGCCGCTCGCGCAAGGTCGAGATCAGCAAGCGCGCGGCGTTCAACGGCTGCAGCAGGTCATGGCTGGCGGCAGCGAGGTATTTGTCCTTGCTGCGGTTGGCGGCTTCGGCGGCATCACGCGCCTCCAGCAATTCATCGGTACGCGCAGCGACCCGTTGCTCCAGTTCGTCATTGAGCTGTTGCAGGCGTTGCTGGGCCAGCTTGCGTTCGGTGATGTCGGCAACGAACCCCTCCACCAGCCCTTCATGGCCGGGTTTTAGCAGCAGGTTCATCAGCACATCGAGATGGCTGCCGTCCTTGCGCCGCAAACGGGTTTCGTAGCCGTGCAGGCTGTGCTCACGGGCGAGCACCGCCGTGATCGCCTGCAACTCCTCGGCACCGCCATCAAACAGGTTGGCGGCCAGGTCCGTCAGGGAAAAAAGCACCGCTTGCGGGTCGTCGTAGCCAAGCATGCGGGCCAGCGCCGGGTTGGCGGCACGCATGCCGTCCTGAAGGCTGGCCTGGAAAATCCCGTGCACGGCGTTTTCGAACAGCCATTTGTAACGGTTGCGCTCGGCTTCCAGTTCGTCCAGGCGGGCAGACAGCTCCGGGTAATGGCTTTTGCGCGCCGAGTGGTCACCCAGCCCCAGCAGCCCGGCCAGCGCCCGCTGCTGCTCGTCAGAGGGCCTCGCCATAGACCACCTCGACATCACGCTGGCTCGACGCACGGGGGTTGGTGAGGATGCACGGATCGTCCATTGCGTGTTGCGACAGGAACGGGATATCGGACGTGCGCACCCCGTGCAGGCCCAAGGTTTCATGGAAGCCAATGGCATGCTTCAGGGCAGTCAAGTGCTCCACCAGGCGCCCACAGATCTGCCGTTGATTGAGACCACGGCAGTCGATCCCGAACACCTCGGCGATCACCTTGAAACGCTCCGGCGCCGAGCTGTAGTTGAACGCCACCACGTGTTCCACCAGCACCGCGTTACACAAGCCATGGGGCAAGTCGAGGAAACCGCCCAGGCTGTGCGACATGGCGTGCACGGCGCCCAGGATCGCATTGGAGAACGCCAGCCCCGCCTGCATGCTGCCGAGCATGATCTTCTCGCGCAGCGCAATATCGGTGGGGTTGGCGATCATCTCCACCAGGTTGCCATTGATCAGGCGCATGGCTTCCAGCGCATGGGGATCGGTCAGCGGCCCGTGGCCGGTAGACACGAAGGCCTCGATGGCATGCACCAACGCATCGATGCCGGTGCAGGCCGACAGGAATGGGTCCATGCTCAGGGTGGTCTGCGGGTCGATCAGCGACACGTCCGGCACCACCGCCTTGCTGACGATGGAGAACTTCATGCGTTCCTGCTGGTTGGAAATGATCACGAACTGCGACACGTCCGCCGAGGTGCCGGCGGTGGTCGGGATCAGGATCAGCGGCGGGCTGGGCACGCGGATCATGTCCACGCCTTCGAATTCGAGGATGCTGCGCCCATGGGCAACCACGATACCGATGGCCTTGCCGCAATCCATCGGGCTGCCGCCACCGACGGCGACGATCACGTCACAGTGGTTCTGCCGATAGATTTCGGCGCCGAGCATCACCTCCTCGACCCGCGGGTTGGGTGACACCGCTGTGTACAGGCAATAGTCGATGCCTTGGGCCTGCAGGCTGGCCTCCACATCCGCCACCCAGCCGGCGGCGATCACGCCAGGGTCGCTGACCACCAGTACCTTGCGCGCACCGAAGGTTTTGGCGTAATTGGCCACGTTGTGCCGGCAGCCGGCACCAAAGATGATTTCAGGCGATACGAACTTGCGAAGGGGGCTGAAACTCTGGCTCATCGGTAAGCCTGTTCTTATTGTTCTGGAAGATAAACGCCAGCGTAAAGCATCCCACCACGAAAGCAACCAGACCAAAGCGGGGCTACCGGTCATTCTATCCAGGATTTGGCGCGGGCCACCTCCAGAAACGCCAGTACGTCCTCTTCGAGCCCCGGTACATCGGGGAAGCGTTGTGCCAGGCGGTCGATGACCGTTGCCACGGTACTGTGGCCGTCCAGCAGCGCCAAGACCCAGCCGGCACTGGCATTGAGCTCGATGATGCCCCCGGCGTACAACAGCACGTGGCAAGCCTTCTGTGGCTCCCAGCCCAGGCGCAAGCCTCGCCCCAAGGCAAGGGCTTGCTGGCGATCAATCAGGTTCACAGGCACATGCTCCAGGAGGATCCGGCCACCATGGCGATGGCCGGGCCGTCATCAACGGTTGGCGAAATACATCGTCACTTCGAAGCCAATGCGCAGGTCGGTGTAGGCGGGTTTAGTCCACATAGGGCAAGTCCTCTTCTTGTGCCGGAGGATTCCGGTAGATGCATTAATGCACGGGGGCGCACTGGACCGAATGCTACTTTGGAACGAGCTTGCGGGGTGCGTTGGTACGGGTAGGCCATGCATGTGCCGGCCCTTTTGCGGGCTCGCCCGCACCCACAGGTTCTTCACCGGTTCTGGAACCAACGGTGAACCTGTGGGCGCGGGCGAGCCCGCGAAGGCCGCGACGCGGTCTAGAAGAAGCCCAGCGGATTGATGTCGTAACTCACCAGCAGGTTCTTGGTCTGCTGATAGTGGTCGAGCATCATCTTGTGGGTCTCGCGGCCAACACCGGACTTCTTGTACCCCCCGAACGCCGCATGCGCCGGGTACAGGTGGTAGCAGTTGGTCCACACTCGCCCGGCCTTGATCCCGCGGCCCATGCGGTAGGCACGGTTGATGTCGCGGGTCCACAGGCCGGCGCCCAGGCCGAATTCACTGTCGTTGGCGATCGCCAGCGCTTCGGCTTCGTCCTTGAAGGTGGTCACGCCCACCACCGGCCCGAAGATTTCTTCCTGGAACACGCGCATCTTGTTGTTGCCCTTGAGCAGGGTTGGCTGAATGTAGTAACCGCTGGCCAGGTCACCCTGCAGCCGCTCGGCACCACCGCCGGTGAGCAGCTGCGCACCCTCCTCCCGGGCAATTTCCAGGTACGAAAGGATCTTGTCGTACTGTTGCTCGGACGCCTGGGCACCCACCATGGTTTCGGTATCCAGCGGGTTGCCGCGGGTGATCTTGGCGATCTTCTTCATCACCTCGGCCATGAACGGTTCGTAGATCGACTCCTGGATCAGCGCCCGTGACGGGCAGGTGCACACCTCGCCCTGGTTGAAGAACGCCAGCACCAGGCCTTCGGCAGCCTTCTCGATGAACGCCGGCTCGGCCTGCATGATGTCTTCGAAGAAAATGTTCGGCGACTTGCCACCCAGTTCGACGGTGGACGGGATGATGTTCTCGGCCGCGCACTTCATGATGTGCGAGCCCACCGGGGTGGACCCGGTGAAAGCGATCTTGGCAATGCGCTTGCTGGTGGCCAGCGCCTCGCCGGCCTCACGGCCAAAGCCCTGGACGATGTTCAGTACGCCTGCCGGCAACAGGTCGGCGATCAGTTCGGCAAAGACGGTAATCGACAGGGGCGTCTGCTCTGCGGGCTTGAGCACCACGCAGTTGCCAGCGGCCAAGGCCGGGGCAAGCTTCCAGGCGGCCATCAGCAGCGGGAAGTTCCACGGGATGATCTGCCCCACCACACCCAGCGGCTCGTGGATGTGATAAGCCACGGTGCCTTCGTTGATCTCGCCTACGCCACCCTCCTGGGCGCGGATGCAACCGGCAAAATAGCGGAAGTGGTCCGCTGCCAGCGGCACGTCGGCATTCAAGGTTTCGCGTATGGCCTTGCCGTTGTCCCAGCTTTCGGTAACCGCCAGCACTTCCAGGTTCTGTTCGATGCGGTCGGCAATTTTCAGCAGTACCCGCGCACGGTCTTGCACCGAGGTCTTGCCCCAGGCTTCGGCGGCGGCATGCGCGGCGTCCAGGGCGCGCTCGACGTCCTGGGCCGTGGAACGCGGGAATTCGGCAATCGGCTGGCCATTGACCGGCGAGCTGTTGGTGAAGTACTGGCCAGCCAACGGCTGCACGAACTCGCCACCGATGAAGTTGCCATAACGGGGTTTGAAGGATACGACGGCGCCTGGAGTTCCGGGTTGTGCGTAGATCATGCTGAGCCTCTGCGGGTCGGTGCCTGTCCCACGACAGGCGATGCACCGATGGTAACAAGCCCGCGTGCCGGGCGAATGCATCGTTGGCAGCGGGGCTCTCGTCATTTGGTAGTAGGCTCTGTACGAAAAGTCTTGAGACGCAGGTCAGGCAAGGCGAAAACAGCCGAGGAACGGCCGGGGTCGCGCCCGACTGTACTGAAGTACATGAGCACTCCGAGGCGGTTTTCAACGCAGCATGAACAAGTATCAAGGCTTTTCGTCAGAGCCTAGGGCCGCTTGCTACCGATCAGCGGCAGCAAGCGGCAGTAGGCAGGCGTTAGGGCTTGGTGCTCGCGGTTTGCTGCAACTGCTTGGGCAACTTGAAGGTCCAGAGCATGCCGCCCTGGTTGAAGTCCTTGACCCGTTTGGCCACTTCGCCACCCCACAGCGGCACCGCACCGCCCCAGCCGGAGACCACCGAAACGTACTGCTCGCCGTCCATTTCCCAGGTGATGGGCGAGCCCAGCACGCCTGACCCGGTCTGGAATTCCCAGACCTTGTCGCCGGTCTTGGCATTGAATGCCTGCAGGAAGCCCTCTGGCGTGCCCGTGAACACCAGGTTGCCCTTGGTGGTCAGCACACCGCCCCACAGCGGCGCGTAGTTCTTGTGGCGCCACACTTCCTTGCCGCTGACCGGGTCGATGGCGCGCAGCACGCCGATGTAGTCTTCATTGAGCGGCTTGATGGTGAAGCCGGCACCGAGGAACGCCGCACCTTTCTTGTAGGCGATGCCTTCGTTCCAGATGTCCATGCCCCACTCGTTGGACGGCACGTAGAACAGCCCTGTGTCCTTGTTGTAGGCCATCGGCATCCAGTTCTTGGCGCCGAGGAAGGCCGGGGCGACGAACACCGAGCTGCCCTTGGCCTCGCTGCCGGGTGCGCCCGGGCGGCTGGCGTCGTTGTAGATCGGCCGGCCGTCCTTGTCCAGGCCCGTGGCCCAGGTGATCTTGTCAACGAACGGGAAGCCGCGGATGAACTTGCCGTTGGTGCGATCGAGCACGTAGAAGAAACCGTTGCGGTCAGCCGTGGCGGCAGCCTTGACCTCCTTGCCGCCGTCCTTGTAGTTGAACGAGATCAACTCGTTGACGCCGTCGAAGTCCCAGCCGTCATGCGGCGTGCTCTGGAAGTGCCACTTGATGGTGCCGTCGTCCGGGTTCAGCGCCAGGCGTGAGGAAGAGTACAGGTTGTCACCGGGGCGAAGGTGCGAATTCCACGGCGCCGGGTTGCCGGTACCGAACAGGATCAGGTTGGTTTCCGGGTCGTAGTAACCGCCCAGCCAAGGCGCTGCGCCGCCGGTCTTCCACAGGTCGCCAGGCCAGGTCTTGCCCGCCTCACCGCCGGAAATGCCGTTCTCGATCGCCTTGCCGTCCTTGTACACATAGCCCATGTGCCCTTCCACGGTGGGACGCATCCACAGCAGTTCGCCGTTCTCCGGGTTGTACGCCTGGATCTTGCCCACCACGCCGAACTCGCCGCCGGCAACGCCTGTGATCAGCTTGCCATTGACGATCATCGGCGCGGCACTGATGGAGTAGCCTTCTTTGTGGTCGGCAACCTTCTTGCTCCAGACCACCTTGCCGGTGTCCTTGTTCAGGGCCACCAGCTTGGCGTCCAGCGTGCCGAAGAACACCAGGTTGCCGTACAGTGCGACGCCGCGGTTGATCACGTCGCAGCAGGGGCGGATGTCATCCGGCAGACGTGCATCGTATTGCCACAGTTTCTTGCCAGTGCGGGCGTCCACGGCGAACACCCGCGAGTAGGAGCCGGTCAGGTACATCACCCCGTCCTTGATCAGCGGCTGGGCCTGCTGGCCGCGCTGCTTCTCCCCGCCGAAGGAGAACGCCCAGACCGGGCGCAGCTCCTTGACATTATTGACGTTGAGCAGGTCCAGCGGGCTGTAGCGCTGGCCCTGCACGCCCAGGCCATTGGTCACGATCTGCTGCGGGTTCTTCGGGTCCTGGAGGATGTCTTCATTGCTGACAGCGGCGTGAGCCGCGCCGGCAAGCAGCATGGCGCTGAGCACCAGGCTCACGGCGAACAAGGGGCGACGTGGGGATCGGGTCATGACGGCTACCTTTGGTTTTTTTGTTGTGCCCGGGAAAATTTCCCGGTGTGTCGGGAATTCTTGGTCCCGACCCGATTGCCAACAATTGCCCGCAGTGCGGAGTTTTCTAGTTCCTTGGTAGGGGTTGGGTTTGCCCGTCCTGTTCAACCAGAAACTGCTTGAGTCAATCTGCCCTGCCTTGGATAACTGCTCCCCCAGGCAAACGCCGTACGCCGCCAAACCACCACACAACTCCCGCTCCAATCACGGTAGTCAGCACTGCAAGCAGCAAGATAACCCCTTGCGCCCCCACCGGCGCCGCCAGTATTCCCACCAGCAAGCCCGCCAACGGTTGCGACAAGTTGTTGAGCAATGTGACCACTCCCACCGTCTTGCCAAAGTCCTGGGTCGGAATTACCCGCTGCCGAACATTGCGCATATAGACATTGAACATCTTGTCGAAACCGACAATCAGCAAAAACCCCAGCACATACCCTGCAAAGTTCGGACTCAAGGCACTGATGAAAGCGCCGGCGGCAATCATCAAGTAGCCCACGCCACCCATTACCCGTAACGGCAGCACCACCCGGGCGAGAAAGAACAGGATCACGATAGTAGTTACTGCGGCAGCCGCCTGCAGCCATGCGTAGGTGTCCTTGCCAGCGCCATGCTCGCCGAGCACCATGGCCGCCGAGGTTGCTAAGGTGACCCCGACGATCAGGTTGACGCCGACGGCCAAGGTGATGATCTTCTTCAGTTCGGCCTGTTCGCCAATATGCCTGAAGGCGATACGCACGGGTTGGAACCAGATATCACGATGCTGCTCGTACACCGGCAGGGTGACCTGGCTGGCGCGCTGCCATGCCCGCATGCTCAGGTCGGCCAGCAGGAACAGTCCAGCAGTCCATAGCACTACCCAGTGCCATGCCATAAACTCCAGCAGCGCAGCTGCCACCAGTGGCCCGAGTACCAGGCCCGTCTGGTCAGCGATCTGAGAATAGGCGAGGGTCTTGGTGTAGTTGTAGTGCTGGAAGATATGCGGCATCACCACCTCGCGGGCCATGATGCCCTGAGTGGTCAGCCCCCCACACAGCGCCGACAGTACCACCAGCCAGGCAAGACCGCCGAACAGGGCATGAAGTCCCATCGCCAACAAGCACAGCAATGCCCGGTAAACTTGGCTAATGTGCAGGATCTTGATGGGTGAGAACTTGTCGCACAGTGCGCCGCATACCGGGAAGGCGAGAAAACGCGGCAGCGACTCGACAAAGAACGCCAGCCCTGCCCAAGCGACGCTGTTGGTGGCCTGGAACACTACCAGCGGCACGATGAACAACAGGATCTGGTCTGCCAGGCGCGAAAGAAACAGCGAAATGAAAAAGGCCAGGTAATCCTTGCGCATGCTGAACTCCTGTAAGAAGCAAGAAAGAGACCTTGCCAAACCTCAATAGGCCGAACCCAAACGGTCGTTGAGGTTGTGTTTCTCGTCACCACGCAACGGTGGGTTGAACACACTGACCAGGATCAAGTCCTGCTCCTTGCCGCCGCGTAGGTAGTGCCGATCATGCTGGTCGAGTACATACACATCACCGGGACGTATCGGGTAGACATTCCCCTGCATGTCCTCGACCTCGCCTTCCCCGGCTATGCAGTAGCACGCCTCCAAATGGTTCCGATAGTGCAACAGCGATTCAGTGCCGGCACGAACCACCGTGTGGCAGAGGGTAAATCCCATGGCATCACGTTCGGTGAGTAGACGATGGCTAGTGCCGGCGCCCCACTCCACGTAGTAGGCGGTTTTCTCCACGTCGGACCTGCTGCGGATGAACATGTGAACCTCTCTGGGTATAAGGAATTGAATGAAGAGTCATGCTTGGTCATGACTACCATTGCGCAAGGTCGCTTCGCCGCAAGCCAGCATCGCGTCGCTCCAGGCCAGATCGCGATGCGCGGCGATGGCCTGGATGTCACACCAATGGCGCTGGAGTGGATGCCCTGCCGCCAACGAAGAGGCACCGAGCCGTCCTACCAGACGTTGCACCGCTTGCACGCACTGCCTCGCCAAATAGGCACGGTCGCGGCGTAACCGCAGCAGTTGACAGGTACTCAGGGCTTGATCGTGAATGCCTGCTTCATGCAACCGCGATATCAACGAGTCATAGAGAAGGCCAGCGCTGTGCAATTGTGCGGCCGAGTGAGCGACCTGCTCGGCAATCCTTGGGTCGCTGGCCAGCGAGTCAGTGAGCGCCGAGACGAACGCATCATGTGCCCCCTCCGCGCAGCCAAACAACGGACCGATGATCGAAGTAGCCAGAAAGGGCGCCAATGGCAAACGGTCGATGTAATCGATCTCCGGTTTGAATGGGCGTTGGGCGAAGATTTCATGCAAGGCGAAAACCCGCTCGTGTGGCACCAGCAACTGGTGAGCCTGAACGTCGTGAGAGCCAGTTGCGGCCATGCCGCAACTGTCCCAGCTGTCGATTCGCTCAATATCCTGCGCGGCGACCAGTACGAGAAAACGTGGAGTGTGCCAGGCAGCCGGGTGGTTCTGACAAGGTGCATTGAGCATCAACCACGTCGCGTCTTCGATCCCTGAGCTGAACCGCCAGCGCCCGTTCACCCTTATGCCGCACGCCTCGTAGCTGAGCTGGCTGTTGGCGCTGGTGGACGCCGAGGCGAACAGCTGCCGGGGGCCGTCAGCGTACATTTGATCCTGGCATGCCGGGGGTAAACGTCGAGCGATGCTGCTGTGCCCACCCACCAAGGCCATCACCCAGCCGGTGGAGGCGCAGGCCCTTGCGGCAATGCGTGCGCTCTCCACCACTGTTGGCCAATGTGAGCTGCGGGTTGCAGGCGCTCGAGGCGACAACAGATCCAGCCACTCACCGGTGAACAGTTCGTTGAATGTATCGCGGCTCAAACGACGGTCTTTCTGCGCTGCTCCCGCTCGCTCGCGCCACCTTGACAGGTGTTGCAGTGCCCGTTGGCAGGGCGCGGGTTGGGCGGCGCGATGCAATACCTGTTGAACGTTTTCAGACATTGGCCGGCACCTCGACTTGGTTACCATGGAGCACCACCGAACCCAGTCGCGAACCTTCAAAGCAGAAGCCCGGTGGTTGCACAACCGGGCCTAGCAGCTTGAGGAATCGTTCAATCCGCTGTTCGTCGTCCGAGGCCACAAACTCGCAGAAATTACTGCTGCTCCACAGCAGGTGGACGTGCTTGAAGCGAGCCGACAGGGCGCCTACCAGTTCTTCCATGGTGACCTGACCGTTTTGCATCTGCACGAGCATCTGCTGGCGTTTCCAACGGATTTCTTCCACTTTGAAGTAGCGGATCTTGAATACTTCGTCCTTTATCTTCTCTCGTCGCAGATACTCTTCTGAATCGGGGTGGTTGAGCTTTTCGAGGAAAAATGCCAGCCCGCTGGGCTTCAGAAAACGCTTGATGTGGGCGATTTGTTGCGCGCGGTTACGGTTATAGAACTGGAATGCGGCCATTTCGTATATGAAATCGAATCCCTGGCTGAACGCTTTATATTCCGGCTTTTGCAGCAGCTTCGTGTTCATTTTGAAGAATGAGTGCGGGTAGAAGTGTGATAAGGCTGGGTCGGCATACTGCTCGAAGGCTATCTGGTTGGCACGGTTGGGCGACGAGGTGAGGCTATGGATCAGGCCTTGGGATTGGCCAGCCAAAGCACGACCATTACTACCATCGAAGGCGTCCACCTCGAATATGCTGTAGCGCTGGCCGGCCCTGGGCGGGTAGGCCGAGACCAGTCGGGACAGCGTCACGCCAATCCTGGAGAGTTCCTCAAGGACGTACGGTACGCTAGCTAGAAAATGCGAAAACAGTGGGCCCGCCCCCGCAAGCAGGCGGTCGTGGTACTCGAGTACCTGAGGGTCGTCGATCTGTGACTTGAGGTGGCTGTCCAGAGACTGCGACGGAACTTGGCTCGCGCCAGTCGCCAGGCTGTGAAAATGCTCGGCCAGTTTCAACATGGCGCTTTGATGGAGGTCGTGGTCAAGACTGGCGTCGTCCAACGATTGCTGCGGAAAAGCGTTCATGTGTCTCTCCTGCTGTCAGATCAGCCCTCTGGCGCTGAATTTGCCTGAATCGGTTTTTGGCAAGGCCTCAAGGAACACGTAATAAGCCGGCACCATGTGCCAGTCCAATTGGGCTATGCAGTGATCACGCAGGGATTGCTCAATGGTCTGTATATGGTCAGTTTCGAGCACAACATAGGCCTTCGGTACGTGCCCGGCCGATTCGTCTGCGACCGGCACCACTAATACCTCGGCAACCGCCGGGTGTGACGCCAAACATTGTTCAATTTCCCGCGGGTTGACCTTCCAGATATTGCGGGAAAACACGTCATCCTTGCGTGCCACGTAGTAGAGATAGCCTTGGGCGTCTCGCTTGAACAGGTCACCTGTGCGAAACAGGCGCGGGTGGCCGAATGCATTGTGTAGGAAGGCCATGGCATTGGCCTCGAGCATGTTCCAATACTCGAGCATCAGGTAGTCGCTGGTTACCAGCAGTTCGCCGACCTCCCCAGGCTGGTCAATGGCCCGCCCTCGCTCGTCCACCAAGTACAAGAGACGCCGGGCAGAGGTTTGCCCACCGAGGCTGGGCGCTGATCGAGCTCCTCAGGAGGCAGGTAACTGACACGTTTGCATTCCGTGAGCCCGTAGTTGGAAAAGATCCGTACCCGAGGCAAAGCTTGCCGAATCTTCTGGATATGACGGGTGTAGAGAGCCTGGCCACTGCTGGATATATAACGCAGGCTGGGCACCCGAGCGTCCCAATGCGGGCCGGTATTGGCCAACAGGAAAAATAATGGAGGAAACACATGCACGGCGGTTACCTCCTCCCGTTCAACCACTGCGAGTATGTCCTCGGCAGTAGTGGCCGGCTGGCTTTCAATCACGCTGGTGGCGCCGATTACCAGCGGCATCATCACGTTGTAGACACCATAATCGGAGGCCAGAGTCGAATAACTGAGGACGCGATCATCTGGGGTGTTCTGCTGGTAGGCGGTGACTTGGCGTGAGGCAGCCAACATGATTCGGTGGTTGACCAGCACGCCCTTCGGATTGAAGGACGATCCGGATGTATAGAATATCGACGTAGACCTTTCGGGGTCTTCAATCAATGGCGGATGCCTCGTAGCAGCCTTTTGCGAAGGTCTGGAGAGGGCATCGGACATTTGAATGACCTGAGGCGGGAGCACAGCGCTCGGGGTCGTGAGCAGCACCCATTCAAGCCCAACGGCCTTGATAAGGCCCGGAAGGTCGTCGGTGCAGTCAGTGATCAGCAACCGAGCGCCTGAATGCTTGAGTTGATGAATCAGCCTGGCACGGCTCAGGGTATGATGGATAGCAGCAGTAACTGCTCCGGCTTGCAGAATGCCCAGATAAGCAGCTACCAGTTGTACGGAAATTGCCGAGTACAGACCCACACGATCGCCTGGAGCAATTCCCAGGGTTGGCAGGATAGATGCGATATCATCCGCTTGTTGTTGCAACACTCGATAGGAAGTTGCTACACCGTCTAAAACGATTGCTGACTTGCTTGGGTATGCATTGGCATTGTCCGCAATGACTTTATGAAACAAAGGCATGGCTCGATATCCTCTCAATCCCTTGCTCGGGTGCTAACGGCGCTTTCTTGCGCTCACAAAAATATAAGTACCTTACAGCTGCAGGCAGAAACTCGAAGGTCGTCGATTTCAGTAAGTTGGCCGTGCGGGTTATCTAAAAATCAATAGCAACTGACATACTCTGTCTTACCGATTTTGGAAAGCGGCACCACTCACTCTGATGATTTCCTTCAAAAGGTGTGCATAGCCTGCAAACAGGTTCAGAATATTTATGCACTCAAGACTTCAGACAGACAGAGAGGAACAGAGACAACCACTACAAATAGTTACAGAGGTATGACAACGAAAAAACATAAAAACACCACTTATATTTGCTTGACACCCACACCACCAACAAAAACCAAACATATCGACAAGCAAAATCCTCCACCACAAAAGTTATCACGTCAAGGCGACTCTAAATAAAGTCAGGTCATTTTTGTCACTATTCAGTGACATTGTTCGCACACCAGGAATTTGAAATATTTTGTTATCAGAAGTATCTGACAGATATTTGGAAGATCCAAGAAAGTTACCCCACCCGTTTGCAACGAGCAGCGTTTAAACGTGGCATGAACGCCCGCCCGAACAATACCTTTACCAGGCCACTGGGAGTCGCGAACTTCTCCGCACCTCTCCAACCTGTAGTGGACAATATGCTACTCGACAGTGTTCCATGAGCAGCATTCCACCGACCCGACTCGGCTCTCAAGCCACGTGGATCATGGCTGCTGCACGACAGCGCGCCGCCTCGGTGACGGGCGTACTCCATAGAGCAGCGCGTTCCGCCATCAGATTGGGGGCCTGGTATCGATGCGCCGGAGTTGCTGACGCTCATACCGGGGGTACAGGTGGCTGACACTGCGGATCAGCTCATAACGCGTCAGGCTGATCCCGGCAAACCGTTCGGGAATGGGGCTGCGGATCATCTCGGCCATGTCGTCACCGCGCGCCGCGCCATCACGCATCAGGCCATCGAGCCAGCCCAGGTAGTCACGCATCTGCACGAACGGCTGCGCATCACTGGCCACCGGGCCATGCCCGGGTACCAGCTGTTTCCAGGGCAGTGCCTGCAGGGTATCCAGGTCCTTGAGCCACACGTCCAGCCCCGGGCTGTTGGGCGTGGTCAGGGCGCGTTGGTAGAACACCAGGTCGCCGGCGAACAGCACCCCGGTCTTTTCATCGAAAATCGCCAGGTCGGCACCCGTATGCCCGCCCAGCCCCAGCAACCTCAGTCGGTGCCCACCCACCTCATGCACGCCTGGCTGCAGCACCCGGGTCGGCAGCACCACCTCGGTACCGCGCATCCAGTCGCCGACCAGGCGATACATGTTCTCGGCCATGGCATCGCCTTGCTGGCGCAGCAGGTCGCGGGTGCCGGCCAGGGCACCGATCGGCACATCGGCAAAGGCCTGGTTGCCCAGCACATGGTCAGGATGATGATGGGTCAGCAGCACCTCCACTACCGGCTTGTCGGTGAGGGTGGCAATTACCTTGCGCAATGCCTCGCCATAGCCCTTCGACGGCCCGCTGTCGATCACCACCACACCGCTGTCGGTGACGATGAACGCGGTGTTGACCACATTGCCGCCATTGGCCTTGGCGAAATTGTCGGTGCTGCCTTCCAGCAACCAGGTGCCCTCGGCGATCTGCCGGGGTGTGAGCCGGTACGCCAGATCAGCCTGGGCCGGCAGCCCCAGGCACAACAGCAACAACAGGATCCAACGCATGATGGTGCCTCGGGTCAGGGTGAAATCAGACAACGCGCTCAGGGCAGCGCCGCCTCGAACTGGTTGCCGCTGTTGTCCCGCAACAGCAGCCGTGTTGGCCCGGGGCCCTGAATGTCAAAGCCCAGGTTGGGGTTTTCGCTGACCGCCGGATACAGCTCCAGGCTGGCCAGGCGCTGGCCATCTGCACCTTGCAACTCGGCATGGTTGAGAAAGAATTCAGGAATGCCGCTGACCAGGCCGTTATCCATCGGGTGGGCCACCTGCAGGCGCAGGCGGCTGCTATCACCACGCGGGTAGCGCCCGCCCAGCACCTCACCGAGGTGCTCCTCCCAGCCGGGCTGGGTGCGCACCGCGCTGGGTGCGGTACAACCGCCGCCGGCAGCATCGATCAGGGTCGAACCGACGTGCCACAGGCCATCGCGTGTCAGTACGGCGGCGCGCAACGGTGTGGCCTGTTCGATGCGGATGCGGATCGACAACCAGGGCAACACGCGCTCACCGGGCTGAAAGTCGACGATGCGCGGCAGAGGGTTCAGCTCTGCCCAGGCGATAATCCGCACCACCTCGCCCGTGAACGCCCGGGCGTCGATCTCCAGCGGTACCTGCCGTGCATCCTCGGCAAAGGGCGGCGCCAGAAGCTTCACACGGTCATCGAACACGAACGCCGCCTGCCCCAGCAACTGCTTGTGGTAGAAGTCCCACATCACGGAAGGCACCGGGTCTGTGTGGGTGCCTTGTGTCGCAGCCTGGGCGGCCCAGGGCATCCAGCAGGCCAGCAGGAAAGTTGCTCGCCAGTTCATGGCCACTCCTATTGATACATCTCCGGGACCTCGTAACGCAGGCCGTATGCGGCATACATCGCCTTGAGCCGGCCATCGCGAATCATCGCCTCCATGGCCTCCTCCACGGCATAGGCCAGCTGCCGGTTGCTCTCATGCACGGCCATGCCGATTTCCCAAGCCTGTTTACCGAGGTTCGGGTAGGCGTTTTCTGCCAAGGCCAGTTGCGCATCGGCGGCCTGGTGCAGCTGCCAGTCAACCTCGCCGCGCATCGCCATCACTGCGTCCACCTGGCCGGACTGCATCGCAGCAAATGCCTGTTGCACGCTGGGGTAATGGTGGGTCCTGGCGCTAAGCATGCCGTTGAACACCGACGTCAGGTAAAACGACGGCACGCTGTCCACCTCGACCCCGACAGGATGCTGCTGGAATACCGCGACACTGGCCACCGACGGCAGGCGACGGCGATCGTAGGCCACCTGCCAACGCTCCTCCTGATAGGGGCCGAACATCACCACCTGGGCGTTTTCCAGCTCACCCAGCTCGTTGCGCCGCTGCGCGTAGGCGCGATCGTAAGGCACCCGCATCATCAGGTCGGCCAATTGCTGATGACGCAGCGGGCTGCCGCGCCAGATGTAGTCGCGCAGGTCATCGTCGAGCTTTTCTCCGGGTGGCGCCCAGATTAACTGCAGGCGTACCCCCAAGGCCGTGGCCAGGGCCTGCGCCAGTTCCACATCGACACCACGCGGCTGGCCGTGGTCCTGGAAGCTGTAGGGGGCGAAATCCTTGTACACCGCCACCTTGAGCTCGCCGGCAGCGATGATCGCGTCGTAGTTGCGCACCTGCGCCTGGGCCGCCGCGCAACACAGCAGCAGGCCACTCAACAACACCGCCCACAGACGCATGGCCGTCACTCCTCGACGTGCACGCTGTCCAGGTAGGTGCGCACCGCCCACAGGGCTTCCTGACTGAGGTAATCGGCCATCTTCGGCATGTACACGCGGCCGTCGCGAACCGCGCCGTGGCGTACCCGCTCGACGAACCATTCATCGCCAGCATCACCTGCATCGAGCATGCGCAAGTCAGGGGCGATACCACCAGACTTGGCCTCCAGGCCATGGCAGGCGGCGCAGTTCTGGTTGTAGGCCGAGGCGCCGATTTCCACCGCCTTGTCGTGCTCGGGTGAGCTGCGGTAAGGGTTGACCGCCGCCCAGCCGTCGTCGTCCAGGGTCACACCAGCGTCCTTGATCGGGGTCAGGCCCTTGGTCTCCACTGCCTGGGGCACCACGTTGCCATGGGCCCAGGCTGTACCGGTCAGCACGGCTGCGGCCAGCACTCCAGCAGCAAGCAACACATTGCATTTTGTTGTCATTGTTATGCCCTCACCATTGCACACAAAGCCTCAACCACAGAGGCCGTGCCGCCATCTTAGAAACACCCCGCGGGCGACCGAATGCTGCTTTGGTGTCCGGGCCTTAATCCCTTGGTAGTAGGGCTTGTGGCGAAGGGCCAATTGAGGTGCCGTGCGGGAACTTTTCCCGGCAAGGGCGGGACTTTTTCCGTATCCCGCGATAGCCGCTGCGCCCCACCCTGTGCAGGCCAAAACCTCCACTGGGAACTGCAACCATGACAATAAGATCGCTACCCGCCCTTTCCCCGCTGGCCCTGAGCGTGCGCGTCCTGCTGATGGCCGGTAGCCTGGCCCTGGGCAATGTGGCAACAGCGGCCAGCACACCCGCTGCACCTGCCGGCAAGAACGTCACCTGGGAAGACATCGCCAATGACCACCTGACCACCCGGGACGTGCTGCAGTACGGCATGGGGACCAATGCCCAGCGCTGGAGCCCGCTGGCCCAGGTCAATGACAAGAACGTGTTCAAGCTGACCCCGGCCTGGTCCTACTCCTTCGGCGACGAGAAGCAGCGCGGCCAGGAATCCCAGGCCATCGTCAGCGATGGCGTGGTCTACGTCACCGGCTCGTACTCGCGGGTATTCGCCCTCGATGCCAAGACCGGCAAACGCCTGTGGACCTACAGTCACCGCCTGCCCGACAACATTCGCCCCTGCTGCGACGTGGTCAACCGCGGCGCGGCGATTTACGGCGACAAGATCTACTTCGGCACCCTCGACGCGCGGGTCGTCGCCCTCGACAAGCGCACCGGCAAAGTGGTGTGGAACAAGAAATTCGGCGACCACAGCGCCGGCTACACCATGACCGGTGCGCCAGTGCTGATCAAGGACAAGACCAGCGGCAAGGTGCTGCTGATCCACGGCAGCTCCGGCGATGAATTCGGCGTGGTCGGACAGTTGTTCGCACGCGACCCGGACACCGGCGAAGAAGTGTGGATGCGGCCCTTCGTCGAAGGCCACATGGGCCGCCTGAACGGTAAGGACAGCACCCCGACCGGTGACGTCAAGGCGCCTTCCTGGCCAGACGACCCTACCACCGAAACCGGCAAGGTCGAAGCCTGGAGCCACGGCGGCGGTGCCCCTTGGCAAAGCGCCAGCTTCGACCCCGAAACGAACACCATCATTGTTGGCGCTGGCAACCCCGGGCCGTGGAATACCTGGGCGCGCACGTCGAAGGACGGCAACCCGCATGACTTCGACAGCCTGTACACCTCCGGCCAGGTCGGTGTCGACCCGAGTACCGGCGAAGTCAAGTGGTTCTATCAGCACACCCCCAACGATGCCTGGGACTTCTCCGGCAACAACGAGTTGGTGCTGTTCGACTACAAAGGCAAGGACGGCAAGGTGGTCAAGGCCACCGGCCACGCCGACCGCAACGGCTTCTTCTATGTGGTCGACCGCAACAACGGCAAGCTGCAGAACGCCTTCCCCTTCGTCGACAACATCACCTGGGCCAGTCATATCGACCTGAAGACCGGCCGCCCGGTGGAAAACCCCGGCCAACGCCCGGCCAAGCCGCTGCCGGGTGAAACCAAGGGCAAGCCGGTGGAAGTCTCGCCGCCGTTCCTGGGCGGCAAGAACTGGAACCCCATGGCCTACAGCCAGGACACCGGGCTGTTCTACATCCCCGGCAACCAGTGGAAAGAGGAATACTGGACCGAGGAAGTGAACTACAAGAAGGGCTCGGCTTACCTGGGCATGGGCTTCCGCATCAAGCGCATGTACGACGACCACGTCGGCACGTTGCGCGCCATGGACCCGACCACCGGCAAGCTGGTGTGGGAACACAAGGAACACCTGCCACTATGGGCCGGTGTGCTGGCGACCAAGGGCAACCTGGTGTTCACCGGCACGGGCGACGGCTTCTTCAAGGCCTTCGACGCCAAGACGGGCAAAGAGCTGTGGAAGTTCCAGACCGGCAGCGGCATTGTCTCGCCGCCCATCACCTGGGAACAGGACGGCGAGCAGTACATCGGCGTGACCGTCGGCTACGGCGGTGCGGTACCGCTGTGGGGTGGCGACATGGCCGAGCTGACCAAACCGGTGGCTCAGGGGGGCTCGTTCTGGGTGTTCAAGATCCCGAGCTGGGACAACAAGACTGCACAGCGTTGACCTGCAGCGGGGAGCGGCTTGCGCCCCTCCCCGCTTCTGCCCTTCTCCTGCCCAGAGGCTTTCGCCATGAATTACCTGCCCTTTACCTTGCTGCTGGCGCTATCCCCCGCCCTGGCAGTGAACGCCGACGACGCCGGCAACGATGCCCCCTTGACCATCAACGGCTGCGTGATTGCCGAAGCCAGCCAGTGCCCGGGGGCCAACCTGCGCGGCGCCAACCTGGCCAACCAGGACCTGCGCAAGATGAACCTGGCCGGTGCCGACCTGCGCGATGCCGACCTGCGCCATGCCCAGCTGGACCTGGCAAATCTGGAAAAAGCCCGCCTGCAAGGTGCCAACCTGACCCGCGCCAGCTTGCAACAAAGCAATCTGCGCCTGGCCGACCTGAGCAACAGCAAGCTGGTGGCCATTCAGGGCTGGGGCTTGTTCGCCCAGGGCGCACAATTTGAAAAGGCGGACCTGCGCGCAGCCTATCTGCAGTTCGCCAGGCTGTCCGGGGCAAAGCTGCAGCAGGCCAACTTGCAGGCGGCGGACCTGGAGATGGCCTGGTTGAGCAAGGCTGACCTGCAAGAGGCCAACCTGGGCGATGCCAATCTGCAGGAGGCCAAGTTTGGCCAGAGCAACCTGGCACGCGCCGATTTGCGCGGGGCGCGGCAGCATTACGGGAATTTTCAGGAGGCCAACATGGATGGGTGCAAGGGGTGCCCTGAGACCTGGGACAAATGAGGGGCCTGTAGGCGCGGGTTTACCCACGAAAGGGCCGGGCCTGCTGGCCAATTTCCACCTGCCGTTCACTGTTGCGGGCGCTACCGTATTCGCGGGTAAACCCGCTCCTACACACAGATCGGTGGTGGACACGCATC
>NZ_JBICKE010000077.1:0-114479 GCF_043103865.1 Pseudomonas sp. yb_5 | reverse complement strand
GCCGCTACCGTATTCGCGGGTAAACCCGCTCCTACACCGGATTGGTGGTGGACACACATCGGTGGTTGTACACAGGCCGCCCGTAGGAGCGGGTTCACCCGCGAAGAGGCCAACCCTGCTGGCTCAAATCTGTGAAACCAGCGCTTCCAACTGCTCCTGCCGCTCAGCCTGGTTCAGCTTCGCCCCAGGGTTGAGGGTGGACCACTGCGGGTGCGCCCGCGCTTTGACCAACGCTTCCGGCAACTTGCCCTCACGCCAGGCCTTTTCATCCAGCTCACCCAGGCGAATACTGTCCTGAGCGGCATGCCCGCGGTTATCCAGCGCCACCATCAACTGCTGCTGACGCAAGGCCAGCAGACGCAACACCGTGTCGTCCACGGTCAGCTCGCGCTTGCCCTTGAGCTTGCCCATCAACCGCGAACCATAGTTGCGCGCCGTCTGCAGCGCACCGCCGGCAATCGCCCCGGCCAGCGCCGCCGCGCCGAGGGTAAGGCCGCCGACCAGCAGATCGACCCCGGCACCGGCTGCAGCACCTGCCGCCACACCGCTGCCCAGGCGCACGCCCAGCAGTTTCAACGTCTCTGGATTGAACAAGTCATCGCCCCAGCGGCCATCCAGCAACGGAAGGTCGCTGGCATGGGCATCCTCGCGGCGGAAGGCATACAGCTTGAGCAAGGCCTCGACGCAACGCTGTTCACGTTGGCGTATGTCCTGGCGCAGCGCCTCGATGGCCCGGGCTTCTGCCGCTGGTTCGGCCTCGACACTGCGCCGGCATGCAGCGCAATCGAGCAGCAGTTCGGCGATCAGGCGCTTGCCGCTGTGCCGGCGTGCCAAGCGCTGCGCCTGCTGGTCGTCGATCAGCCGTTGCAGCGCCGGGCGGGCGCTTTCCAGCAGCAGCGCCAGGCTTTCGTACAAACGGCGTTCGCCATCCTCTGGCGGGGCCACGCTGTCGAACCGCACCAAGGCGTGAAGCCCAAGCCGGGCAAGGGCTTCACGCCATTCCGGTTCGCGGTGCTGGCTGCTGGCGACGAAGTTGAGCACCGGCAGCAACGGCTTGCCGCAGTTGGCCAGTACTTCCAGTTCGTCTCGGTACTTGGCCAGCACCGGCTCGCGCGCATCGATCACATACAGCCCGGCATTACTGGCCAGCAGTTGGCGCAATACCTTGGCCTCCTGCTCGAAACGTTGGCGTGCTTCGCTGCCCTGCAGAAAACGCTCCAGGCGGGCTGGGCCGTCCAGGCGCTCGCCCGGGCGTTCCAGACGTTCAAGGTAGTCCAGCAGCGCGATGGCATCTTCCAGGCCGGGCGTGTCGTACAGCTCCAGCAAGGGTTCACCGTCCACAGACAGTCGCGCACCTTCCACATGGCGGGTGGTGCTGGGGCGGTGGGACACTTCGCCAAAGCCGACGTCGCGGGTCAGAGTGCGCAGTAGCGAGGTTTTGCCAACATTGGTATGGCCGACCACGGCCAGTTTCAGTGGCTCAGTCATGGCCATGCTCCAGCCAGGTCAGCGGTGAAGTGTCGGCATGTTGCAGGCCAAGGCGGTCAAGGGCTTCGTGCCAATCGCCCAGGCGCTCGGCATCGAGGGGCTGACCTTGTGCAGCCTGCAGCAGCCAGATACGGGTGGCGCCGGCATTGCGCGCCAGTTCGGCGAGCAGCGCCAGGCTGCCGCGGTCGGGCGAGCGGCGTGGGTCGCAGGCGATGGCCAGGCGTGCCGGTGGGAAGCGGCTGAGCTGTTCCAACAGGCGGTTGCGTGATTCGCGGCTGTCGAGCACGCCGGCATCGGTCACGCTTTTTGGCAGGGCGGGTGGCCAAGGGCGCTGGTCGTCCAGCTCCAGGCCCACCAGCAGGGCACCGCTGCTGCCGCTTTCCAGCTGCCCGGCGGCAAACTGCGGCAAGGCTTCCGGGGCTGCATCCTGCACGCCGATGCGCTCGCTGCGCGGCATCAGTGCTTCGCGCAGTTGCGTGTAGCCGGGCAGGCCCAGGTCTAGCATCAGGCGTTCACGGCCCTGGCGCCAGCGCCACAGGCACAACCCGGCCAGTAGCAGGCGGGGCAGCAGGCCGTATACCAGCACTACGCCGAGCAGCCAGCTGGCCCAGGCCTGGCGTGCCATGTCCAGTGCCGGCAGGCTGTCGCCGCTGGCGCGGATCATGGCTTCGTCGGGCACGGCGAAGCCCAGCAACGAGGGCAGGGCGCCCAGCGATTGGGTCAGGTGAATGAACGGGGCGGGGGCGAGCAAGGTGGTTTCCCAGACAAAGCCATAGCGCCGGGTCGCCAGCAAGGCCAGCAGCATGCCCAGTGCGGTAAGCATCGCCAACAGCCAAAGGCCATGTACCAACAGGCCGAGCAGCCACCGGTTGAGGCGTTGACGTTGCAGCAGCACCAGCAGCGCTGGCGCCAGGTGCGCGGCCTTGGCATCGCGGGCAAAGCGTTCGCTTAGCCACAGCCACAAGCGGCCCAGCCCTGCGCCATGCTCGCGGCTCAGGGCAAAACCCATGCCCCAGCCCAGCAGCATCAGCAGGTTCAGCCCGAGCAGGCTGCCCAGCGCCCAGAACACATTCACCGGGCGCTGCCCGTCACCGAGGGCGGCCAGCCCCAGGCCCGCACCGCTGAGCACGGCCAGCAGCAGCAGGGCCAGCAGCGCCAGGCGCGCGCCCTGCTTCCAATGGCGCAGGGCGCCGGTCATGCCATCGCGCTCGGCCAGGAACAGCGCACGTGTTTCGATGCGCGTGGCCAGGTCGCCACCTAGCTGGCGGGCGTGGCGGTTGGCTTCCTGGTCTTCCAGCGGGCCGGCATGTTCTTCGCGCAGGCGTACCGCTTCGGTGAGCCAGCGCTTGTCCAGTGGCGTGGGTGCAGTCACAAGGTCTTCCATTGCACAGGTCAAGGCAGAAGCATAACCCACACGCCCGGTGCTATCCTCGCTGGCATGAATACATCACTCCCCCTCAGCCTGATCGCGGCGTATGCCGAGAACCGCGTGATCGGCATCGACAACTCCATGCCCTGGCATTTGCCGGGGGACTTCAAGTACTTCAAGGCCACCACCCTGGGCAAGCCGATCATCATGGGGCGCAAGACCTGGGATTCGCTGGGGCGGCCGCTGCCGGGGCGGCTGAACATCGTGGTCAGCCGCCAGCCGGGGCTTGAACTGGCGGGGGCCGAGGTGTTCGCCTCGCTTGAAGAGGCTTTGGTGCGGGCCGAGCAGTGGGCGCGCGAGCAGGGCGTCGGTGAGCTGATGCTGATTGGTGGCGCGCAGCTGTATGGGCAGGCGCTGGAGAAGGGGCTGGTCAGCCGCATGTACCTGACGCGGGTTGAGTTGGCGCCAGAGGGGGATGCGTGGTTCCCGGCGTTTGATGAAGGGCAGTGGAGGCTGACTTCTAGCGAGGCACGGGCTGAGGAAGGTAAGCCGGTGTATCACTTCGAGGTTTGGGATAAGGGTTGAGATTGTTGGGGGCTGCTTTGCAGCCCTTCGCGGGTGAACCCGCTCCTACAACGGCCTGTGTCCAACCCCCGATGTGTATCCACCACCCTGTAGGAGCGGGTTTACCCGCGAATACGATAGCGGCGGCAACGGCGAACGGCTGGTGAAAATTGGCCAGCAGGCCTGGCCCTTTCGCGGGTGAACCCGCTCCTACGGGGGACAGCAGGGTGTTCAGACTTTGAGCAAGACACGAGCGGTCTTGTCGCGAAAGGGGCGCATTGCGCCCCGGCGATCTGTCAGGTGTGGCTCAGCTCGGCATGTTCATCACCGGCCAGCACTTCCTTGTCCGTCTCTTTCAACAGCTGGCTGGTGACAACGCCCGCCGTCATCGAACCGTTCACGTTCAACGCCGTACGGCCCATGTCGATCAGCGGCTCCACCGAAATCAGCAGCGCCACCAACTCCACCGGCAAGCCCATGGCTGGCAGCACGATCAGCGCGGCGAAGGTGGCACCGCCGCCCACGCCGGCAACGCCTGCCGAGCTCAGCGTGACGATTGCCACCAGGGTGGCGATCCACAGCGGGTCGAAGGTATCGATGCCTACCGCTGGCGCGACCATCACCGCCAGCATGGCCGGATAGAGCCCGGCGCAGCCGTTCTGGCCAATGGTGGTGCCGAACGATGCGCTGAAGCTGGCGATCGATTGCGGCACCCCCAGACGGCGGGTTTGTGCCTCGATGTTCAGCGGAATGCTGGCGGCGCTGGAGCGGCTGGTGAAGGCGAAGGTCAGCACCGGCCACACCTTGCGGAAGAAGCGCAGCGGGCTCACGCCGGTGGCGGCGAGGATCATGCCGTGCACCACGAACATCAACCCCAGGCCCAGGTACGACACCACCACGAAGCTGCCCAGCTTGAGGATGTCCTCTGTGTTGGAGCTGGCCACGACTTTGGTCATCAACGCCAGCACGCCATAGGGGGTCAGCTTCATCACGACCCGCACCAGGCGCATCACCCACGCCTGCAGGGTGTCGATGGCCGACAGGGCGCGCTCGCCCTTCTCGGCGTCGTCCTTGATCAACTGCAGCGCGGCCAGGCCGAGGAACACCGCAAAGATCACCACGCTGATGATCGAGGTCGGCTTGGCCCGCGCCAGGTCGCCTACCGGGTTGCTGGGGATGAACGACAGCAGCAGTTGCGGGATGTTGAGGTCGGCGACCTTGCCCGCGTAGTCACTGTGGATAACCTGCATGCGTGCGCTTTCCTGGACGCCGGCCACCAGGCCCTCGGCGCTGAGGCCGAACAGGTTGGTCAACACAATGCCGATCAGGGCAGCAATGGCAGTGGTCAGCAGCAGGGTGCCGATGCTCAGCACGCTGATGCGGCCCAGCGAAGAGGCATTGTGCAAACGTGCCACGGCACTGAGGATCGAGGCGAAGATCAGCGGCATGACGATCATTTGTAACAGGCCGACATAGCCGTTGCCGACCAGATCGAGCCAGGCGATGGTTGCCTTGAGCACGGGGTGGCCTGCGCCATAGATCGTATGCAGCACAAGGCCGAAGACCACGCCCAGCACCAGGCCAAGCAGTACCTTCTTGGCCAGGCTCCAGTCGGTGCGGCGGGTTTGTGCCAGGCCCAGCAACAGGGCCAGGAACGCCAGCAGGTTGAGTGACAGCGGCAGGTTCATTGAAGCTCCAGCAGAAAAAAGCAGAAGTGGCATCGCCTCTGTGAGCGATTGCGAACGGAAATGCTAACAGCCTGAAAACAAACGAATTTATACCCAAATGGAATTTACATAGTCGTTTATGGAATAACGAGGTGTCGCGAATTGCAATGAACAAGGCGTTTACAGTTGCCTGGGGGTCGTTATCGAGGGTTTGCAGTGGGGATTGTTGCACTAGCGTTTCTGGGTCATTTCAGGAGATTCGTACATGAAAGTCGCTGTGAAAGCCGCCGCCATCGGCCTGTCCCTGCTGTTCAGTATCGAAACCTTCGCCACCGAGCTCAAACACTGGCCTGCCGACGCGGCCAAACAGCTCGACAGCATGATCGCCGCCAATGCCAACAAGGGTAACTACGCGGTATTCGACATGGACAACACCAGTTACCGCTATGACCTGGAAGAAGCCTTGCTTCCGTTCATGGAAAACAAGGGCCTGCTAAGCCGCGACAAGCTCGACCCTTCGTTGAAGCTGATGCCGTTCAAGGACACTGCCGAGCACAAGGAAAGCCTGTTCAGTTACTACTACCGGCTGTGTGAAATCGATGACATGGTCTGCTACCCGTGGGTAGCCCAGGTGTTCTCCGGTTTTACCCTCAAGCAGCTGAAGGCGCAGGTGGATGAGCTGATGGCCTTGACCAAGCCGATCCCCAGCACCTATTACGAAGGCGACCAGGTCAAGGCCATCGAGGTTCAGCCGCCCAAGGTCTTCAAGGGCCAGGCCGAGCTGTACAACAAGCTGATGGAGAATGGCATCGAGGTCTATGTGGTTTCGGCTGCCTCCGAAGAGCTGGTACGCATGGTCGCCTCGGACCCCAAGTATGGATACAACGTGAAACCCCAGAACGTGATTGGCGTGAGCCTGCTGCTCAAGGACCGCGCCAGCGGCCAGCTGACCACTGCGCGCAAGCAGATCAGCGCCGGGCACTACGATGCCAAGGCTAACGAGGGCCTGGAGCTGACCCCCTACCTGTGGACCCCAGCCACCTGGATGGCGGGCAAGCAGGCGGCGATCCTTACCTACATCGATGAATGGAAGAAACCGGTGCTGGTGGGCGGCGACACGCCGACCAGCGATGGCTACATGCAGTTCCACGGGGTGGATGTGGGCAAAGGCGGTATCCACCTGTGGATAAACCGCAAGGCCAAGTACATGGACCAGCTCAACGGGATGATTGCCAAAAATGCGGCGGCGCAGGCCAAGGAAGGGTTGCCGGTGACGGCCGACAAGAACTGGGTGATCGTCACGCCGGAGCAGATCCAGTAACGGGAATATCAACCATCGCGGCCCACAATGAGGGTCTGGGCCGCTTTCTGGTCAATGGTCTGCGCCAGCAGGGTCACTTGTTCAATGGCACGTTCACGGATCCTGGCGCCCTCAGGGCCGAGGGTCTGTTCGACCACTAAACTGTGCGCCTGGTTAATCCCAACGAAGCGAAACCATGTGTCGATGAAGGTTTTCTCCAGGCCAAACACCTGGTCGGGTGTCTGTGAGCCGGGCCCGTAGCCCAAACCACGGGTGTAGATGGCAATCGCTCGACGCCCGCCAAGCATGCCGTTCAATCCTTGCTCATCGAAGGTGAACAGCACGTCTTTGTGCGAAATCGCGTCGATCAGGTGCTTGAGCTTGTACGGAATACCGAAATTCCACAGCGGTACGCTGAACACCAAGGTATCCGCCCGGTGGAACCGTTGAGCGAGGGCCTTGATCCGGTCCCATGCAGCTGCCTGTGTGGTTGACAGCGGGGCATCGGCAAGCCCCGCGTACTTCGCCGCGAGCAAGGCGCCATCTACCTCAGGCAGTTCACATTCCCAAGGATTCAAGTGATCGATTTCCACCGCTTTGCGCTCGGCCAATGCCGCCAGGAACACGTCGGTAATCTGAGCGGAAACGGACCGCTCTCCTCTGGGTGAGGCGCAGACATACAAGATACGTTCAACCACGGGGCTTCTCCCAAGTAGTGTTGATAAGCCTTGCCCGGCGCTTGAGCGCCCAGGCGTTCGGTGGTCAGTCTGATTCAGGGCGATTCATTATAGAAATGACGTATGCTCGCGAGATTGAGTGAGATAGGTGATGAATCTGTGTTCGATACTGTGCTTTTGCGGAGCTTGCTTGCCGTTGCCGACACCGGTGGTTTCACCCGTGCTGCGCAGAGGCTGCACCTAACGCAGTCGGCGATCAGCGCTCATATTCGGCGGCTTGAACGCGAAGCCGGACAAAAATTGCTGGAGCGTACGACCCGCTCGGTCAGCCTGACACCCGCAGGCGCTCGGTTGGCAGGCTATGCCCGCACCATCCTGGCGCTGCACGATGATGCCCGCGCAAGCCTTGGGGCAGGTCGGCGGGTGTCAGGCACGGTGTACGTGGGGTTGAGCGAGGAAATGGTGAAAGCCCCGATCATCGACTGCATGCGTCGTTTTTCGGTGGCACATCCCGATGCAGAGGTGTCCCTGACCGTCGGCCTGACTGGGGAGTTGCTCTCGCTCGTCCACTCGGGTGGGCTGGATATCGTATTGGGCAGCCGCTGCAGCGATGAAGAACGTGGCGAGGTGCTTTGGTCCGAACCATTGGTGTGGGCGAGAGGGCCGATTGCGCTGGGCAGCGATGAGGTCACCACGCCTGTGCCCTTGGCGGTATTTTCTGATCAATGCCCTTATCGGGCCGCAGCTATCGAGGCCTTGGTACGCGCCGGGCGGCAATGGCGCATCGTTTGCCAGAGCCCAAGTGTCGGCGGGCTGATGACCGCCGTAAGTGGCGGGCTTGGGGTAACGCCTGTCACGCGATCTTCTGCTCTGGCTGCCGGCCTGGTGGAGGTGTCGACGTTGCCAGCCTTGCCTCAAGCGCAGTTCGTGCTGACGTCGGCGGCGACACCGAAGCGCTCGGCTGCCCTGCTGCTGGCGCAATTACGCCAATGTGTCGCGAAGGGAGAGCTTTGATCCGGCCTTTATCCACAGGCAAAAAAAACCGGCGTACGAGACGCCGGTTGTGCCAATGCCAGAAAAGCCCTTACAGCCCTTCGAGCATTGCCTTGTTACGCACCGCACCCTTGTCGGCACTGGTGGCCAGCAGGGCATAGGCCTTGAGCGCCGTGGTCACCTTGCGTGGACGGACCTCGGCTGGCTTCCAGCCCTTCTTGTCCTGTTCGACACGGCGTTCCGCCAGCTCTTCATCGCTGACCAGCAGGTTGATCGAACGGTTAGGGATGTCGATCAGTACCTTGTCGCCGTCGCGCACCAGGCCGATGGCGCCGCCCGCCGCGGCCTCTGGCGAGGCGTGGCCGATCGACAGGCCCGAGGTACCGCCCGAGAAGCGACCGTCGGTGAGCAGGGCGCAGGCCTTGCCCAGGCCTTTGGACTTGAGGTAGGAGGTCGGGTAGAGCATTTCTTGCATGCCCGGACCGCCTTTCGGGCCTTCGTAGCGGATGATCACGATGTCGCCGGCTTTTACCTCGTCGGCGAGGATGCCGCGCACGGCGCTGTCCTGGCTTTCGAAGATCTTCGCGGTGCCCTCGAACACGTGGATCGATTCGTCGACACCGGCGGTTTTGACCACGCAGCCATCCAGCGCGATGTTGCCGTACAGCACGGCCAGGCCGCCCTCTTGCGAGTAGGCGTGTTCGAAGCTGCGGATACAGCCGTTTTCACGGTCGTCGTCGAGGGTTTCCCAACGGGTCGACTGGCTGAATGCGGTCTGGGTCGGGATACCGGCAGGGCCGGCCTTGAAGAAGGTGTGCACGGCTTCGTCATCGGTCTGGGTGATGTCCCATTTGGCGATGGCTTCTTCCATGCTGCGGCTGTGCACGGTCGGCAGGTCGGTGTGCAGCAGGCCGCCACGGGCCAGCGAACCGAGGATGCTGAAGATGCCGCCGGCGCGGTGGACGTCTTCCATGTGGTACTTCTGGATGTTCGGCGCCACTTTGCACAGCTGCGGCACTTTGCGTGACAGGCGGTCGATGTCGCGCAGGTCGAACGCCACTTCGCCTTCCTGTGCTGCTGCCAGCAGGTGCAGGATGGTGTTGGTCGAACCGCCCATGGCGATGTCCAGCATCATGGCGTTTTCGAACGCTTTGAAGTTGGCGATGCTGCGTGGCAGGACCGACTCGTCATTCTCGCCGTAGTAGCGTTTGCACAGCTCGACGATGGTGCGGCCGGCCGTGAGGAACAGCTGCTCGCGGTCGGAGTGGGTGGCCAGGGTCGAGCCGTTGCCCGGCAGGGCCAGGCCCAGGGCTTCGGTCAGGCAGTTCATCGAGTTGGCGGTGAACATGCCGGAGCACGAACCGCAGGTCGGGCAGGCGCTGCGCTCGTATTCTGCGACTTTCTCGTCGGAGGCCGTGGAGTCGGCTGCGATGACCATGGCATCGACCAGGTCCAGGCCGTGGCTGGCCAGCTTGGTCTTGCCGGCTTCCATCGGGCCGCCGGAAACGAAGATCACCGGGATGTTCAGGCGCAGGGCGGCCATCAGCATGCCGGGGGTGATCTTGTCGCAGTTGGAGATGCAGACGATGGCGTCAGCGCAGTGCGCATTGACCATGTATTCCACGGCGTCGGCAATGATTTCGCGGCTTGGCAGCGAGTACAGCATGCCGTCGTGGCCCATGGCGATGCCGTCATCGACCGCGATGGTGTTGAATTCCTTGGCCACGCCACCGGCGCGTTCGATTTCGCGAGCCACCAGCTGGCCCAGGTCCTTCAGGTGCACATGGCCCGGGACGAACTGGGTGAACGAGTTGGCGATGGCAATGATCGGTTTCTTGAAGTCTTCGTCCTTCATCCCGGTGGCGCGCCACAGGGCGCGGGCGCCGGCCATGTTGCGGCCTTGGGTGGAAGTCTTGGAACGATAATCAGGCATGAAACACTCCTGGCGGCTTAATCAGGTCACAAATAGGGGAGTGAGCTTCTCTTGTCCTTTGCGCCGCAGGCCGGTTGCCACTGGCACGGATGGGGCCAAGACGGCGCGGGATCGCCGCGTGCTTGACCAGAGCTCATAAACCCGCCGGGGATGACTGGCGATGAATAGGCCGATTCTACACCGCTGGCGCGGTGAGGGAATGCAGATGTGGATGGTTGGCGGGGGGATTGCGGCAGGAAAGGGCCGCTGGGCGGCCCTTTTTGGCAGATTTCAGCTGTTCGGCAGTAACCGGCAGGTGATGCTTTTGATGTAGCGGGTTTCGGCAATGGCCGGGTGTACCGGGTGATCCGGGCCCTGACCGCCTCGCTCGAGCAACTGCATGTTGCGGTCCAGGTGGCGGGCGCTGGTCAGCAGGATGTTGTTCAGGTCGTCCTCGGGCAGGTGCATCGAGCACGAGGCGCTGACGAGGATGCCGTCTTTGTTCAACATGCGCATGGCCTGTTCGTTCAGGCGGCGGTAGGCCGCTTCGCCGTTTTTCAGGTCTTTTTTGCGCTTGATGAAGGCAGGTGGGTCGGCAATGATCACGTCGAAGCGTTCTTCGGCCGCCTTGAGCTCGCGCAGGGCTTCGAACACGTCGCCTTCGATGCAGGTCAGCTTCTCGCTGATGCCGTTCAGTGCAGCATTACGCTCCACGCCGTCCAGGGCAAAGCCCGAGGCATCGACACAGAACACTTCGCTGGCGCCAAAGGCACCGGCCTGCACGCCCCAGCCGCCGATGTAGCTGAACAGGTCGAGTACACGCTTGCCCTTCACGTATGGCGCCAGGCGGGCCCGGTTCATGCGGTGGTCGTAGAACCAGCCCGTCTTCTGGCCTTCGCGCACCGGGGCCTCGAACTTGACGCCGTTCTCTTCCAGCGGCACCCAGTCCGGCACTTCGCCGTAGACGGTCTCGACATAGCGCTGCAGGCCTTCGGCGTCGCGCGCGGCGGAATCGTTCTTGAACAGGATGCCGCTGGGCTTGAGCACCTGCACCAGTGCGGCGATCACGTCATCCTTGTGCGCTTCCATGGTGGCCGAGGCCAGCTGCACCACGAGGATATCGAAGAAGCGGTCGACCACCAGGCCTGGGAGCAGGTCGGAGTCACCGTAGACCAGGCGGTAGCACGGCTGGTCGAACAGGCGCTCGCGCAGCGACAGGGCGACGTTCAGGCGGTGTACCAGCAGCGACTTGTCCAGCGGCAGCTTGATGTCGCGTGACAGCAGGCGGGCGCAGATCAGGTTGTTAGGGCTCAGCGCGACGATGCCCAGCGGCTTGCCGTTGGCTGCCTCGAGAATGGCCTGCTGACCCGCCTGGAAGCCTTGCAAAGGGGTCGCGCTGACATCGACTTCGTTGCTGTAGACCCACAGGTGGCCGGCGCGCAGGCGGCGGTCGGCATTGGCTTTGAGGCGAAGGCTGGGCAGGGACATGACGTCGCTCCGGGAAAAAGAGCGGGATTATAACGTGTCTGCGGTGCTTTCGCCTTTAGAGGAGTGGTAACCGGGGGCGCTTAGAGGGTTAAAATGCCGCGTCCTAAACGAGTGTGCACGTATGTCCCAAGAACTCAGCGCCGAACAGATCCAGCAAGCCTTGCAAGGCATCACCATCCCGCCTCAACCGCAGATCATGGTCGATCTGCAGTTCGAGCAGTACATGCCTGACCCGGACCTGGAAACCATCGCCAAGCTGATTTCCCAGGACCCGGGCCTCTCTGGCGCCTTGCTCAAGCTGGTCAACTCTCCGCACTTCGGCTTGTCCAACAAGATCGGTTCGATCCAGCGTGCGGTGAACCTGCTGGGTAGCCGTTCGATCATCAACCTGATCAACGCCCAGTCGATCAAGGGTGAGATGAGCGACGAGACCATCGTTACCCTCAACCGCTTCTGGGATACCGCCCAGGACGTGGCGATGACCTGCCTGACGCTGGCCAAGCGAACCGGCATTCAGGCGGCGGACGAGGCCTATACCCTTGGCCTCTTCCATGACTGTGGCGTGCCGTTGATGCTCAAGCGCTTCCCCACTTACATGGACGTGCTGGAAGAGGCATACGCCAAGGCCGATGAAGAAACACGCGTGGTCGATACCGAAAACCGAGCGTTCAACACCAACCATTCAGTGGTTGGCTACTTCACAGCCAAATCCTGGCGCTTGCCCGAACACCTCAGTGCGGCCATCGCCAACCACCACAATGCCTTGGCCGTGTTCCGCGACGATACCTCGCGCAACACCCAGAGCCAGCTGAAAAACCTGCTGGCGGTGCTGAAGATGGCCGAGCATATCTGCGCGTCCTACCGGGTGCTGGGCAACCAGTCGGTGGACCACGAATGGAATGCGGTCGGCCCGTTGGTGCTCGATTACATTGGCTTGTCGGAATACGATTTCGAAAACCTCAAGCAGAACATTCGCGAGTTGGGCGGACACTGACACATGCCGGAATTGCCAGAAGTAGAAACCACCCGGCGCGGTATTGCGCCACACCTGGAAGGTCAGCGCGTCAGCCGTGTGGTGGTACGCGACCGACGCCTGCGCTGGCCGATTCCGGAAGACCTCGATGTGCGTCTGTCAGGGCAGCGCATCGTCAGCGTGGAGCGACGCGCCAAGTACCTGTTGATCAATGCCGAAGTGGGGACGCTGATCAGCCACTTGGGCATGTCGGGCAACCTGCGGCTGGTCGAGCTGGGCTTGCCGGCGGCCAAGCATGAGCATGTCGACATCGAACTGGAGTCCGGGCTGATGCTGCGCTACACCGACCCACGCCGCTTTGGTGCCATGCTGTGGAGCCTGGACCCTCTGAACCATGAGCTACTGCTGCGCCTGGGGCCTGAGCCGCTGACCGACCTGTTCGATGGTGAGCGGCTGTTCCAGCTGTCCCGCGGGCGGTCGATGGCGGTCAAGCCGTTCATCATGGACAACGCGGTGGTGGTGGGAGTGGGCAACATCTACGCCACCGAGGCGCTGTTTGCTGCCGGTATCGACCCACGCCGGGAGGCGGGCGGGATTTCCCGGGCGCGCTACCTGAAGCTGGCGACCGAGATCAAGCGGGTGCTGGCGGCGGCGATCGAGCAGGGCGGTACCACCCTGCGTGACTTCATCGGTGGCGACGGGCAGCCGGGGTACTTCCAGCAGGAACTGTTTGTGTACGGGCGTGGCGGGCAGCCGTGCAAGGTATGCGGCACTGAGTTGCGCGAGGTGAAGCTGGGGCAGAGGGCGAGCGTGTACTGCCCGCGTTGCCAGCGATGAAACGTTCGCTGCGAACCTGTTGAAGCGAAACCTGAACGTTGGCGCGGTAACTGTGGGAGCGGGCATGCCCGCTCCCACAGGGACCGTGCAGAGAAGGGCAGTGATCAGCCCTTGCCAGTGATCCGGCGATACTTGGCCATCAGCTGTTCTTCGGTTTCCGGGTGCGCTTCATCCAGCGGGATGCAGTCGACCGGGCAGACCTGCTGGCACTGCGGCTCGTCGTAATGGCCTACGCACTGGGTGCACAGGTTAGGGTCGATCACGTAGATCTCTTCGCCTTGGGAGATAGCCTCGTTCGGGCACTCGGGTTCGCAGACGTCGCAATTGATGCAATCGTCGGTGATGATCAGGGACATGGGGGCTCCGGCCGGGGCTCACAGCCCGGGCATGTTCAACGCAATGGGCACAATTGTGCCGCATTCGCGCCCGCAGTGCACGCGGGCGCGACAATCAGGCGTCAGGCTTGCTTCTTGAAGCGTTCAGTCAGCGCGTCGGCTACCACCGGGTGGACGAACTTGCTGATATCACCGCCCAGCGCTGCAATCTCCCGGACCAAGGTCGAGGAAATGAACGAATAACGTTCCGACGGCGTCAGGAACAGGCTCTCGACATCGGGGGCCAGTTGCCGGTTCATGTTCGCCAGCTGGAACTCGTACTCGAAGTCGGACACCGCACGCAGGCCACGCAGGAAGACGTTGGCACCCTGTTCCTTGGCGAAATGCGCCAACAGGGAAGAGAAGCCGATGACTTCGACATTGGGCAGGTGCTTGGTGACCTCACGGGCGAGCTCAACCCGTTGTTCCAGCGGGAACAACGGGTTTTTCTTGGGGCTGGCCGCCACCGCGATGATCACGTGGTCGAATAGCCGCGAAGCGCGCTCGACCAGATCGCCATGGCCTTTGGTAATGGGGTCGAAAGTACCCGGGTACAACACTCGGTTCATCGCGTCATCCTGGCTGGAGTGCGTTGGGGAGTCGGATGGTAGCGCAGCGACGGCGCCCCGGCCAAGTCATGCGGCCGACTGATGGCACTATAGACAGGGGTCATATTCGTTGTCATGCGCTGTGTGCCAGGCGGGTGGCCAGTGCTTCACTGAGCCTGGCGCTGATGGCATACACCGACAATTGCGGGTTGGCGCCGATGCTGGTGGGGAACAGCGAGCCGTCGTGAATCGACAGGTTTTCCAGCTGGTGATGGCGGCCCAGGCTGTCGCACACCGCCTGGCGCGGGTCTTCGCCGAGGGCGCAGCCGCCCATCACATGGGCGCTGCCCAAGCGCGTGCGGAAGAGCTCCAGGCGCAGCCTGTCGATCATGGTCAGGGCCTGCTCCAGGCCTGATGCGGCGCTGGCGTCGCTGTGCACCGGGGTTACCTGGGTGGCGCCAGCGGCAAACTGGACTTGTGCCATGCTCCGGTAGGCGCGCCGCAAGCCGTCACGCAGGTAGTCGGTGACCGGGTAATCGAGCACGGGTGAACCATCGCCGCGCAGATCCACGGTCCCACCCTGGCTTTCGGGGTGAAAACCATCGCGTAGCAGCGCCAGCATCACATGGGTATGGGGCAGCTCGGCCATGCGCCGGGCATTCTCGTGGCCGTGCCCGCCCAGCAGGGTGCTGGCCAGGGCCGGATGCAGCGGCGGTACTTCCAGCTTGTAGCCAACCGGACCGTCTGCGCCCCCTTGCCACTGGAAATGGTCGCTGTAGATCGACTGCGGGGCGCCATAGTAGGGGTCGATACGCTCGCTGAAGCGCGCCGCACTGAAGTTGACCAGGTGCAGGAAGGTCCGCTTGCCCAGGCGGCCATGTGGGTCGGGCGCGGCAGAGCGCAGCAGCAGGGCCGGGCTGTTGATACCGCCACCGGCCAGGAGGTAATGGCGTGCCCGCACGCTGACCTGCCTGCCGGTTGGGTGTATGCCTTGGGCGTCCAGGGCCTGGCATGTCAGGCTCTGAATGCGTTCGCCGTTGTGGGTGAAGCGCTCGGCCCGTGCCAGGTACAGCAGCTCGCCGCCTTGCTCGAGGGTGGCAGGTATACGGGTCACCAGCATCGATTGTTTGGCATTCACCGGGCAACCCATGCCGCAGTAGCCCAGGTTCCAGCAGCCGCGCACGTTGCGCGGGATCACCCCCCAGCGGTAGCCCAGCTGTTCGCAGCCCCGACGCAGCACATCGTTGTTGGCATTCGGCGGCAAGGCCCAGGGGCTGATACCCAGTTCCTGCTCCATGCGTTCGAACCAGGGGCGTAGTTCATCCTCGCCCAAACCGTTCACGCCGTGGACCGAGGCCCAGTGCGCCAGGGTTTGCGGCGGGGTGCGAAAGCTCGAGGTCCAGTTCACCAGCGTGGTGCCCCCCACGGCACGGCCCTGCAGGATGGTAATGGCGCCATCCTTGCTCATGCGCCCCAGGCCTTCCTGGTAAAGGCTGGCGTAAGCTTCATTCTCCAGCAGGTGAAAATCGCTGCTGGTCTTCAGTGGGCCTTCTTCGATCAGCAGCACCTTGAAACCGGCTGCGCTGAGCACCTGTGCGCTGGTGGCGCCGCCGGCACCACTGCCGATCACGGCGATGTCGGCCTCCAGAAACAGGTCGTGCTCCAGGCGCGAGGCGTCGCGGGTGATCCAGCCGCGTTCGAGGCCTTGGCGAAACGGGTCGGGGACAGGCATTGGCGATGCTCTTGTTGTTTTCAGATTTTTGGTGGGCCCGGGTAACCGCAGTCTGCCCAGGATTCGGGGCGTTCGTACCAGGCCATTTGCAGCAGTTGCAGCAACGAGGCGTGCCCCATGCGTAGCAGGTTCAGCGAGCTGTCCTGCCAACGCTGCAGGAACGCCGTGACCTGTGTGGCGCCAGCTTGGCCCCAGCTGCCCCAGACGCCGGTCAGCGGGCCGCGAGTCAGCGGCAGGCTGAGCACGTCGAACAATTGCCGGGTGAGCTTGAGCATTTCCGGCGACAACGCCGCCAGCTTGTTGTCGAGGCTGCGCAACACCGGCGCATCGGTGGCCTGTGTACCGGCCAGGACCACCGGGATCAGCGCACGCAGCAGGGGCAGGTCGTCGTCACGGAGTACCTGATAGCCGGTCGCGGCGGTTTGCGCGCTGCACCCCACCAGGCTGGCGCCAGCCAGAAAAGCACTGGCGCCGAGGCTGAAGCGCAGCAGTTCGCGGCGGTGCATGGCGCGGCCCTCAGCGGATGAACAATTTGTAGACCAGGCGCTGCAAGGCTTTGCCATAAGGCGGGTAAATCAGCCGTGCGGCGTTGAAACGTTGCTTGGCAAGTACCGCCTTGGCCTTGCTGAAGGTCAGGAAACCGTCGTGACCATGGTAGTGGCCCATGCCTGAAGGGCCGATGCCACCGAAGGGCAGATCGTCCTGGGCGACATGCAGCAAGGTGTCGTTCAGGCACACACCACCGGAGTGGGTGTGACGCAGCACATGCTCCTGGGTGCGGCGGTCATAGCCAAAGAAGTACAGCGCCAATGGGCGCGGGCGCTGGTTGATGTAGGCCAAGGCCTGGTCGATGCCGTCATAAGGCACTAGCGGTAGTAGCGGGCCGAAGATTTCGTCCTGCATCACCTGCATGCTGTCGTTCACGTCCAGCAGCAAGTGTGGCGGCATGCGCCGGCCCTGAGGGGCTTCGCCTGGGTACAAGTCGAGTACTTGCGCGCCTTTGGCGCGGGCATCGTCCAGCAGGTGCTGCAAGCGCTGCAACTGGCGCGGGTTGATGATGGCGGTGTAGTCGGGGTTGTCGGCGATGCGCGGGTACAGTCGGTGCACGGCGCGCTGGTAGGCGTCGCTGAAGGCGGGCAGCCGTTCGCGCGGCACCAGTACGTAGTCGGGGGCGACGCAGGTCTGGCCGGCGTTGAGGGTCTTGCCGAAGGCGATGCGCTCGGCGGCGCTGTCCAGCGGCACATCGGCAGAAACAATAGCGGGGGACTTGCCACCCAGCTCCAGGGTGACCGGGGTCAGGTTGTGTGCGGCAGCCTGCATCACCTGGCGGCCCACGCTGGTGGCACCGGTGAACAGCAGGTGGTCGAAGGGCAGGCGGGCGAAGGCCTGGCCCACCTCGACCTCACCGAGCACAACGCTGACCAGGTCTGTGGGGAACACGCGCTCGAGCAGTTGCTGCAGGGCCAGGCCCGTCGCGGGCGTGGCCTCGCTAAGCTTGAGCATGACCCGGTTGCCGGCGGCCAGGGCGCAGGTCAACGGGCCGATGGCGAGGAACAGCGGGTAGTTCCACGGTACGATGATGCCGACCACGCCCAAGGGTTGATAGCGCACCTGTGCGCTGGCCGGCTGGAACGCCAGGCCGACGCGGCGTCGGCTGCTGCGCATCCAGCGTTGCAAGTGCTTTTCGGCGTGGCGCAGGCCCTGTACTGACGGTAGCAGCTCGGCCAGCAAGGTCTCGTCCGCACTGCGCCCGGCAAAATCCTGGCTGATGGCGTCGATCAGTTCTGCCTGGCTGCTCAGCAAGGCTTCACGCAGGCTTTTCAGCCACTGCCGCCGCTGCGCCAACGGTGGCAGCGGGTTACCGGCAAAGGCCAGGCGTTGGGCCGCGAACGCCGTCGCGAGGTCGAGGTCGGATTGCACAGAGGGCAAGGCACTGGACGAGTTCATGGCGGTGTCGAGTCCGGGCAGGGGTTGCCTAGAGCCTATACTCTAATTTGTACCATGGTGCGAATTTTTACAGGCCGTTCAACGGTGCATTCCACCTGTAATAAGCCGTAAGATAAACCTTTGATGAAGGCCCGCAGACTGGGAGCTGAGCATGGCCCCGCGCATGAAGACCCGAGAGCGCATCGTGCAGAACAGCCTGGAGCTGTTCAACCAGCAGGGCGAACGCAGCGTCAGTACCAACCACATCGCCGCGCACATGGAAATCTCGCCCGGCAACCTGTATTACCACTTCCCCAACAAGCAGGCGATCATTGCCCTGTTGTTCAGCCAGTACGAAGCGCTGGTGGACAGCTTTCTGCGCCCGCCACAGGGCCGCGCGGCAACCGTGGAAGACAAGCGCTTCTACCTCAAGGCCTTGCTGGCGGCGATGTGGAACTACCGCTTCCTGCACCGTGACCTGGAGCATCTGCTGGACAGCGATGCCGAACTGGCCGCCCGTTACCGGCGATTTTCCGAGCGCTGCCTGCGCCAGGGCCAGGCGATCTACCGCGGCTTCGTCGAGGCGGGCATCCTGGCCATGGCGCCGGCACAGATCGAATCGCTGACCATCAACGCCTGGATCGTGCTGACGTCATGGGTACGTTTTCTCAGCACCACGCGTGAACATTCCGCGCACTTGGGTGAAGAAGCCTTCAAGCGCGGCGTCTATCAGGTGCTGGTGCTGGAACTCGGCTTCGTCACCGACAATGCTCGCACTGCCGTGGACGCACTGTGCGAGGAATTCCATGTACCGTTCAACCAGGCCCTGGAGCACTAGCTCAGGGCCCTCGTGCCATTGATCAGGAGATTGTCATGCCCCTTGCGCAATTGATCACCCCGCAGCAGTTGGCCGAGCGACTGGACTCGCCCGGGTTGGTGATCCTCGACTGCCGTTTTGCTCTCGAGGATGTGGACTATGGCCAGCGCAGCTATGCCCAGGGGCATATTGCCGGGGCGCATTTTGCCGACCTGGACCGCGACCTCAGCGGGCCGGTGAGCAAGGGGCGCACCGGGCGCCACCCGTTGCCCGATCCGCAGCGGCTGGTCGAGCGCCTGCGAGAGTGGGGGCTGAACAACGATAGCGAAGTGGTGCTGTATGACGATGGCCCCGGCGCCTTTGCCGCCCGGGCCTGGTGGCTGCTGGTCTGGCTGGGCAAGCGCAGCGGTGTGGCGATTCTCGACGGTGGCCTGAAGGCCTGGCACGCGGCGCACCTGCCGTTGAGCCTGGACCCGCCGCCCAAACGAGAGGGCACTTTCAGTGGTGAACCGGACGCGAAGCTGCTGATTGATGCCGACCATCTGGGCAAGCGCCTTGGTAGCACAGACCTGACCTTGATCGATGCGCGTGCCTTGCCGCGTTTTCGTGGTGAAGTGGAGCCGATCGACCCGGTGGCGGGGCATATTCCCGGTGCCCAGTGCGCGGCGTTTACCGACAACCTGGGGGCTGATGGGCGTTTTTTGCCGGCGGATCAGCTTAAGCAGCGCTTTGCTGAAAAGCTGGCCGGGCGGGCACCGGCGCAGTTGGTGTCTTACTGCGGCTCTGGGGTAACGGCTTGCCATAACCTGTTTGCCATGGCGCTGGCGGGGTACCCACTGGGCAAGTTGTATGCCGGGTCGTGGAGCGATTGGATCAACAACCCGCAGCATGCTGTGGCCACCGGCGAGTAAGCAGGTCGGGTTGAATCCCTGTAGGCGCGCGCAGCCTCTATCAGCTTGAGGCTAGCTACCGTCCACCAGCCACTGCGGAATCCGTCGCTCCAGGTAGTACCCCGGATTTCGCAGGCTGCCATCGACAAAGCCCACATGCCCACCGCGGCCATGCAGTTCGAAGCGGGTCTGTGGTGACAGTTCACGGGCCGTCGGCAGGCTGTGACTGGACACGAACGGGTCATCGCTGGAATGGATGATCAGCGTTGGCGTGCGGTTCTGGCCAAGGAAGAAGTGGCTGGATGAGCGGCGATAGTAGTCATGTGCATCGCGAAAGCCATTGAGCGGTGCAGTGACTTTTCCGTCGAAGTCCCAGAATGTGCGCAAGTTGGTGAGTTGGCCCAGACGTTCCAGTGTCGCCAGCTGCTCGTGCTGGCCCCGGGCGTGGAAGTGCCGCTGTTTGAGCTGAACATATGCAAGCATTTCGCGCATGAAATGCGCCTGATACACCTTGGAGAAGCCCTGGCCGATGCGGTCGGCACAGTGGTCCAGGCGAAAGGGTACCGATACTGCAACTGCTGCCTCCAGTTGGCTGGCGACGCCGCTCTCACCCAGGTACTTCAACAGTACATTGCCACCCAGCGAATAACCCACTGCGTACAGCGGTGCCAGCGGGCGCTGGGCGCGAAGATGGCTGACAATTTCCGCCAGGTCTTCGCTGGCGCCGGAGTGGTAGCTGCGCGGCAACAGGTTGGGTTCGCCTGAACAACCACGCCAGTTCACTGCCACGCTGGCCCAGCCGCGGCTTTGCAGCGCTTGCTGCAAGCCTTTCACGTAAGGCGAGTGAGACGAGCCGGTCAGCCCATGCAGCACCAGTACCAGTGGTGCATGGGGTTGGTGCGGGCCGTGCCAGTCCAGGTCGATGAAGTCGCCGTCGGCCAGCCACAGTCGCTCACGGTCACGCTGCAGCTCAGGCAGCTTGCGCCAGAGTGGCCCCCACAGGGTCTGCAGGTGGGGATTGGACAGGCCGATGGCCGGACGGAATGTGGCGTTGTGGCTGGGCATGCTAGGCGACTCATGATGTGCCGTTCTAGCTTGCCACGAAACAGCGCCCCAGTACCTGCGCTATTGGTGGAAGTGAAGGTGCAGCTTCAACCATGGCGCAGGTGGGGTGTGGTCACTGCGTACACCCCACCCGGCGGGTAATCAGCCCCGCTGCCAGAGTGCGTAGTGCACCTGGCCGGTCTTCTTCTCGCGGTGCAGGCGCCAGTTGCCTGGCAACTGCAAGGTCGAGGGTGCCGCTTCGCTTTCGGTGTAGACCCATGCCTGCTCGCTCAGCCACTGGTTCTGCTCCAGCATGTTGCAGGTGTTGGCCAACAGGTCCTGGTGGAACGGCGGGTCGAGGAACACGACATCGAACTGCTGCTTGGCCGGGCCTTGCAGGTAGCGCAGGGCGTCGGTCTGCAGAATTTGCCCGCGGGGACAGCGCAGGATTTCGAGGTTGTTCTTCAGGTTGGCGATGGCCGCAGGGTTGCTATCCAGCGCCACGGCGTCCTCGGCCCCACGGGACAGGGCTTCGAGCACCAGGGCGCCACTGCCGGTGAAGGCGTCCAGCACGCGGGCACCCTCGATGTAGGGGGCCAGCCAGTTGAATACGGTTTCCCGTACGCGGTCAGGCGTTGGCCGCAGGCCTTCGCCTTCCGGCACCGCCAGGCGGCGGCTGCGCCACTCGCCGGCGATGATGCGCAGGTGGCCCTGGCCCTTGCTTTGGCCCGCTTGCGGGCGGGCGGGAGGGGTGGATCTTGGCATTAGTGCTCCGGTACCCCGAGCGGTTGCTCGGAGGGCTTGTCAGTGGGTGCTGGCAGCGGTTTTTGTGGCACTTTCGGGCCAACGGTGACGATCACCAGTTTATCGGCTGACAGGTGTTTGTTCATGGCTGCCTTGACCTGTTCGACGGTAAGGGCCTGGGACTGTTGCATGAAGTCCTCCAGCCAGGTCAGCGGCAAGTTGTAGAAGCCGATCGCGCCCAGTTGGCCGACGATGCTGGCGTTGCTGGCATTGGACAGCGGGAAGCTGCCGGCCAGCTCGCGCTTGGCATCGTCCAGCTCCTGTTGGGTCGGGCCCGTCTTCAGGTAGTCGGCGAGAATGCCTTGCACCAGCTTGAGCGTGCCTTCGCTAAGCTCGGCACGGGTTTGCAGGTTGATCATGAACGGGCCGCGCACCTGCATCGGGCTGAATGCCGAGTAAACGCCGTAGGTCAGGCCGCGCTTCTCTCGCACCTCGCTCATCAGCCGGGTACCGAAGGCGCCACCGCCAAGGATCTGGTTGCCCATGGACAGGGCTGGCCAGTCCGGGTCCTGGCGGTCGATCCCCAGTTCGGCCAGCATCAGGTGGGTCTGCTTGGACGGGAAGTCGATGTGGGTCAGGCCGGCCTTGGCGTCTGTGGGTTGGGCCGGTGCGGCCAGCGCAGGGCCCTTGGGCAGGCCGGCAGACACCTGTGCGGCGATGGCTTCGGCCTCTGCACGGCTGAGGTCGCCGACCAGGGCGATTACCGCATTGCCGCCGGTATAGGCCTTTGCGTGGAACGCGCGCAACTGCGCAAGGCTGATGCCCGTGATGCTCTCGGCGGTGCCGTCGCTTGGGTGGGCGTAGGGGTGGTCGCCATAGAGCTTGCCGAAAAGGGCCTTGCCGGCGATCTTGCCGGGGTTTTGCTTCTCATACTCGAAGCCAGCCAGCATCTGGTTCTTGATGCGCTTGAGGGCATCCTCGGGGAATGTCGGCTTGCCCGCCACCTCTGTAAACAGTTTGAGGGCCGGTTCGCGCTTGTCCTTGGCACTGAGGCTGCGCAGCGATGCGACGGCCATGTCGCGGTAGGAGCCGTTGCCAAAGTCTGCACCCAGGCCTTCGAAGCCCTCGGCGATGGCGGTGACGTCCTTGCCGGCCACGCCCTCGTTGAGCATGGCGTTGGTCAGGGCGGCCAGGCCTGGCGTGCCGCCATCCTGGCTGCTGCCGGCGGCGAAGGTGACACGCAGGTCGAACATGGGCAGTTCGCGAGCCTCGACGAACAGCACCCGGGCACCCTCGGCGGTGTTCCAGTGCTGGATGTTCAACTGACGCCGGCTGGGTGCCTTGCCATTCAGTTCGGCCAGCGATTGCAAGGTGTTGGCCGGGCGGGCTGCGCTGCTGTCGGCCTTGGCAGCGTTGTCGGCCATGGCCGGAGCGGCCAGCACAGCTGCCAGCGCCAGGGCACGAATGCCCGTGGCCAGCAGGGTTGGGCGTGGTGCGCGGCGATCACTCATGAGCGGACTCCTCGGGCAGTACATGGGCAACGCTCAGGCGTTCGCGGGTGAAGTAGGTGCGCGCGGCGTTCTGGATGTCCTGCGGGGTGACGCGCTTGAGCTCGTCCAGTTCGCTGTCGATCAGCTTCCAGGACAGGCCGACGGTTTCCAGCTGGCCGATGGTGGTGGCCTGGCTGCTGATGGAGTCGCGGTCGTAGACGAGGCCGGCGATGACCTGGGCGCGTACGCGTTCCAGCTCTTCGGCGCTGGGTGGCGTGCTCTTGAGTTCGTCAAGCAGTTGCCAGATGCCTTTCTCGACGTCGGCGAGGGTTTTCTGCTTCTGCACATTCGGCGTCGCCGAGATCAGGAACAGGCTGTCGCCGCGGGTGAAGGCGTTGTAGCTGGACGAAGCGCCGGCGACCAGTTCCTGGCCACGCTCCAGGCGGGCCGGCATGCGGGCGCTGTAGCCACCGTCGAGCAGTGCCGAGATCAGGCGCAGGGCATGCACCGTACGTGGGTCCTTGGCGGTGGGCAGGCCGGGCACGTTGAAGCCGTAGATCAGGCTTGGCAGTTGGGTGCGTACGTGCAGGGTCAACTGGCGCCAACCTGGTTCGGCCAGTTCCAGAGGCAGCTTGGCTGGCGGCACGGCGCGTTTGGGAATATTGCCGAAATACTTCTGCGCCAGGCCCTTGACCTCGTCGGCGGTGACATCACCGACCACCACCAGGGTGGCGTTGTTGGGGGCGTACCAGGACTCGTACCAATGGCGAAGTTCCTCGACCTTCATACGCTCCAGGTCGGCCATCCAGCCAATGGTCGGCGTGTGGTAGCCGCTGGCCGGGTAGGCCATGGCGCGGAACAGCTCGAATGCCTTGGCATTGGGCTTGTCGTCGGTGCGCAGGCGGCGTTCTTCCTTGATGACCTCGATTTCGCGGCTGAACTCGTCGGCAGGCAGACGCAGGCTGGCAAGGCGATCGGCCTCCAGCTCCAGCGCTACCGGCAGGCGGTCACGGGCCAGCACTTGGTAATAGGCGGTGTAATCGTCGCTGGTGAAGGCGTTTTCATCGGCGCCGAGGTCACGCAGAATGCGCGAAGCCTCGCCGGGGCCGACCTTTGCGCTGCCCTTGAACATCATGTGTTCCAGCGCATGGGACAAGCCGGTCTGGCCCGGGGTCTCGTAGCTGGAGCCAACCTTGTACCAGATCTGCGATACCACCACCGGGGCGCGATGGTCTTCGCGGACCACGACCTTCAGGCCATTGTCGAGGATGAATTCGTGGGTGGGTTGCACATCGGCGGCGAAGGCCGCGAGCGGCAGGCAGAGCGTGCCGAGCAACAGGCCAGCGGCGCGGCGGGCTAGAGCATTCATACGGTGTTTAACCTGTTCGGCGGCCCGCTGGGTTTAGCGTCGGCAGGCCAGGAGGTGCTAGGATACTGATCCGGTTGCCTGGCGACCATGCCTGTCGCCGTTCTGGCCCACAGGACACTAAGACAAAACGTTGCGCATGAACCAGCCGGCTTCAAGATAGTCTGTTCTGCGTAGAGAGAATTCCCGATTGGCCATAGCTGGCCTATCGCTACCCTGAGATAGCCGTCTTCCATGTTTGGTTCCAACGACGACAAAAAAGCGCCGGCCGAGGCTGGTGAGAAGAAAGGCCTGTTCAGCTGGTTTCGCAAGAAGCCGCAGCCACCTGTGGGAGCGGACGTACCCGCGAATGCCCCCCCCGCTGTCGAGCAGTCTGCAGCCGCTCCGGTCGAGGGTTCTACCGCCGAAACGCCACAGGCCCCCGAACCCGCCCAGGCCCCTGCGACCCCACCGCTGACCGAGCCGCAGCCGGTCGCTGCACCCGCCCGGCCCCCGGTAGTCGAGGCCCCCGCCCCTGAACCGGTAGCGTCCCAGCCGTTGCAGGCCCCTGAGCCCGAGCCGGTCGCATCCCGGCCACTGGTGGCACCTGCACCGCAGCCGGTCGCGTCCATGCCCTTGCAGGCGGCCCCTGTCGAGTCCGCCCCTGTCGAGGCCGCAGCGCCGGTCAGCAACCTGGTGTTGCCGGTTGCCGAAGAGCCCGTCGCCCTGGTACCGGACCTGGAGCCAAAAGCACCGCCGGCAATCCCGGAGCGCGCGGTGCCAGCCCCCGTGGCCTCTGTTGCTGCACCCGTCGAACAGGCCAAGCCCGGATTCTTCGCGCGCCTCAAGCAAGGCCTGTCCAAGACCAGTGCCAGCATCGGCGAGGGCATGGCCAGCCTGTTCCTCGGCAAGAAGGTCATCGACGACGACCTGCTCGACGAAATCGAGACGCGCCTGCTGACCGCCGACGTGGGTGTGGAGGCTACCTCGGCCATCGTCCAGAACCTGACCCAGAAGGTTGCGCGCAAGCAGTTGGCCGATGCCGATGCCCTGTACAAATCGTTGCAGGAAGAACTGGCTGCGCTGCTGCGCCCGGTCGAGCAGCCGCTGAGTGTACAGGCCCAGAACAAGCCTTATGTGATCCTCGTGGTTGGCGTCAACGGTGCCGGCAAGACCACCACCATCGGCAAACTGGCGAAAAAGCTGCAACTGGAAGGCAAGAAGGTCATGCTGGCTGCCGGTGATACCTTCCGTGCAGCAGCGGTCGAGCAGTTGCAGGTGTGGGGCGAGCGTAACCAGATTCCGGTGATCGCCCAGCATACCGGCGCCGACTCAGCTTCGGTGATCTTCGATGCCGTGCAGGCCGCCAAGGCCCGTGGCGTCGACGTGCTGATCGCCGACACTGCCGGCCGCCTGCACACCAAGGACAACCTGATGGAAGAGCTGAAGAAGGTCCGCCGGGTCATCGGCAAGCTCGACGTTGAGGCACCGCACGAGGTGCTGCTGGTGCTTGACGCCGGCACCGGCCAGAACGCCATCAGTCAGGCCAAGTACTTCAACCAGAGCGTCGAGCTGACCGGCCTGGCCCTGACCAAGCTGGACGGCACTGCCAAGGGCGGGGTGATCTTCGCCCTGGCCAAGCAGTTCAACATCCCGATCCGTTTCATCGGTGTCGGTGAAGGCATCGACGACCTGCGTACCTTCGAAGCCGAGCCGTTCGTCAAGGCTCTGTTCGCCGAGCGAGATTGACCATGATCCGATTCGAGCAGGTTGCCAAGCGCTATCCCAACGGTCATGTGGGTTTGCATGAGCTGAGTTTCCGGGCGCGCCGGGGCGAATTCCTGTTCGTCACCGGCCACTCGGGCGCTGGCAAGAGCACCTTGCTGCGCCTGTTGCTGGCCATGGAGCGCCCGACCAGCGGCAAGCTGATGCTGGCAGGGCAGGACCTGGGCCAGATCAGCAATGCGCAAATCCCGTTCCTGCGCCGGCAGATCGGCGTGGTGTTCCAGAACCACCAGCTGTTGTTCGACCGCACGGTATTCAACAACATTGCCTTGCCGCTGCAGATTCTCGGCCTGTCCAAGCTCGAGATCGCCAAGCGCGTGGACTCGGCCCTGGAGCGTGTATCGCTGTCCGACAAAGGCGAGCTGTTCCCGGCCGACCTGTCCACCGGGCAGCAGCAGCGGGTGGGTATCGCCCGCGCCATCGTTCACCAGCCGGCGCTGCTGCTGGCCGACGAGCCCACCGGTAACCTCGACCCGCGCCTGGCTGCAGAGATCATGGGCGTGTTCGAGGACATCAACCGCCTGGGCACGACGGTATTGATCGCCAGCCACGACCTGGCACTGATCGCGCGCATGCGCCACCGCATGCTGACCTTGCAACGCGGCCGCTTGATCGGCGATGGGGAGGCCGGGCAATGAACACTACACGTACGCCGAAGGTTTCCGAGCGGGTCGCACCGAAACCGGCCGATCCGCAACCTGCGAAGAAAAAACGCGGTGAAGACGATGATGGCCCGGACTTCCGCACCCTGCTGCATGCCTGGCTGGAAAGCCACCGTGCCAGCTTGGCCGACAGCCTGCGCCGTCTGGGCAAGCAGCCGATCGGCAGTTTCTTCACCTGCCTGGTGATGGCAGTGGCGTTGAGCATGCCGATGGGCCTGTCCTTGTTGCTGAAGAACGTCGAGCAGCTTGGCGGTTCGTGGCAGCGCGCTGCGCAGATTTCGCTGTACCTCAAGCTTGATGCCGGCAGCCGCGATGGCGAAGCGCTGCGCGACGAGATCAAGGGCATGCCTGGGGTGGCGGACGCCCAGTATGTCAGCCGCGAGCAGGCGCTGGAGGAGTTCCAGCAGCAGTCCGGGCTGGGCGAGGCCCTGCGCGAACTGCCAGACAACCCACTGCCGGGTGTGGTGGTGGTAACCCCGACCGAGGTCGACAAGCCGGCCCTGGAAGCCTTGCGTCAGCGCCTGTCGGAGTTGCCGCGGGTGGACGTGGCGCAACTGGACCTGGTCTGGGTCGAGCGCCTGGCAGCCATCCTCAAGTTGGGTGACCGCTTCGTCTTCGGACTGGCCGTGATGCTGATTTCTGCCCTGCTGTTAGTAATCGGTAACACAATTCGTCTACACATTGAAAACCGCCGAATCGAGATCGAAGTGATCAAGCTGGTCGGCGGCACCGACGCCTACGTGCGCCGGCCTTTCCTGTACATGGGCGCCCTGTATGGCCTGGGCGCAGGCCTGCTGGCGTGGGGCATCCTGGCGTTTGGCCTGAACTGGCTGAACGAGGCGGTGGTAGGGCTTTCCGGGCTGTATGGCAGTGACTTCGCCCTGGGCGGCGTCCCGGCTTCCGATGGTCTGTCGCTCTTGATCGGAGCCGTGCTGTTGGGGTATATCGGTGCATGGATTGCAGTCGCCCGCCACTTGAACGAGCTGGCGCCGCGATAGTTTTTACCTGCCAGCATTGACATTTTCTTCACTACGGAACTTGTACCGTCGTTCCGGGTCAATGTTGGCAGCGCCCACAAGGTGCGAGTTTTGTAAGTCGGAGGTTCTTGAATGACCACATCGTTGCAACCTGCCTATGCCCTGGTACCCGGTGCAAACCTGGAAGCCTATGTGCACACGGTCAACAGCATCCCGCTGCTGACGGTCGAGCAGGAGCGTGATCTGGGCGAGCGTCTCTATTATGAGCAGGATGTCGAGGCCGCTCGTCAGATGGTGATGGCCCACCTGCGTTTTGTTGTACATATCGCCCGTAGCTATGCCGGCTACGGGTTGGCACAGGCTGACCTGATCCAGGAAGGCAACGTCGGCCTGATGAAAGCCGTCAAGCGCTTCAACCCGGAAATGGGCGTGCGTCTGGTGTCGTTCGCCGTGCACTGGATCAAGGCAGAGATCCACGAGTTCATTCTGCGCAACTGGCGCATCGTGAAGGTGGCTACCACCAAGGCTCAGCGCAAGCTGTTCTTCAACCTGCGTAGCCAGAAGAAGCGTCTGGCGTGGCTGAACAACGACGAAGTGCATCGCGTGGCGGAAAGCCTTGGCGTCGAGCCGCGCGAAGTGCGCGAGATGGAAAGCCGCCTCAGTGGCCAGGACATGGCCTTTGACCCTGCAGCGGAAGCTGACGACGACAGCGCCTTCCAGTCGCCTGCGCATTACCTGGAAGACCACCGTTACGATCCGGCGGTGCAGCTGGAGGATGCCGACTGGAGTGACAACTCCACCAGCAACCTGCACGAAGCGCTGCAGGGCCTGGACGAGCGTAGCCGCGACATTCTCTACCAGCGTTGGCTGGCGGAAGAGAAGGCCACGCTGCATGAACTGGCAGACAAGTACAGCGTATCGGCGGAGCGTATTCGCCAGCTGGAGAAGAATGCGATGAACAAGGTCAAGGCCCTGATCGCTGCCTGATCGAGTCTGGGTTGTAAAGAAAAGCCGCTGACCCGAATGGGGTGAGCGGCTTTTTTGTTTGTGCTGGTTTTGCTGGCCTCTTCGCGGGTAAACCCGCTCCTACAGGAGATGCGGTTGCCCGTAGGCGCGGGTTTGCCCGCGAGGAGGCCGGGGATGCGGTTGCCCGTAGGTGCGGGTTTGCCCGCGAGGAGGCCGGGGATGCGGTTGCCCGTAGGCGCGGGTTTGCCCGCGAGGAGGCCGGGGATGCGGTTGCCCGTAGGCGCGGGTTTGCCCGTGAGGAGGCCGGGGATGCGGTTGCCCGTAGGCGCGGGTTTGCCCGTGAGGAGGCCGGGGATGCGGTTGCCCGTAGGAGCGGGTTTACCCGCGAAAGGGCCGGGCCTGCATTCAAAGCTTTCTGGATGAGTCCAGCTGCATCAAGTAGCTGGGCCCGCCCAACTGGCTCATCTGCCGGCGAATCCAGCTGGCCCGGCTGGCCACATACGCACTCGGCCGGCTGGCGCTCCACTTGATCGGGCTAGGCAGCACCGCAGCCAGCTGCGCTGCCTGCTGACGGCTGAGCCGGCTGGCGTCGACACCAAAGTGATAACGCGCCGCCGCCTGGGCACCAAACACGCCCTTGCCCCACTCAGCGCTGTTCAAATAGACCTCGAGAATCCTTTCCTTCGACCAGAACAGCTCGATCAGTGCAGTGAACCAGGCCTCCAGTCCCTTGCGAAACCAGCTGCGGCCTGACCACAGGAAGAGATTCTTGGCCACTTGTTGGGTCAGGGTGCTGGCGCCGCGAATATTACCGCCGCGCTCGTTGTGCGCCAGGGCCGCCTGAATGGCCGGGATGTCGAAACCCCAGTGGCTGGCGAACTTCTGGTCCTCGCCAGCAATGACCGCAACCTTGAGCTGATCGGAGATGTTCTCCCATGGCTCCCAGTCGCGCTGCAGGTCGATCGGTTCACCACTCACCCAAGACTGTACCTTGCGCTCGACCATCAGCGCCGTGCCGGGCGGTGGGATCCAGCGGAACACCAGCACCAGTACGATGCTGCCGGCAACGAACCAGAGCAGGGCACGGGAGAGGCGACGGATAAGCGTTGACAGCATGTCGATGGCTTGGCCCTAAGGGTGGAAGGGGCCATTATACAGACCCGATACAAGGAGTCGTCCCATGCTTCGCAGCTTCCTGATGCTTGCCGCCTTTTTTGGCTTTACCGGGGTCGCCCTGGGCGCCTTCGCCGCTCATGGCCTGAAAAACCGGCTGACGGCTGACTACCTGGCGATCTTCCATACTGGCGTGACTTACCAACTGGTCCATGCCTTGGCGATTTTCGGCGTTGCGGTGCTCTCGGCGCACCTGCCCGGGCGCCTGGTGGGGTGGGCCGGCGGCCTGTTTGCGTTGGGCATCCTGCTGTTCTCCGGCAGCCTGTACCTACTGACCCTCAGTGGCCTCGGCAAGCTTGGCATCATCACCCCGATTGGTGGCTTGTGCTTCCTCGGCGGCTGGTTGTGCCTGGGCCTGGCAGCCTGGCGGCTGGGCTGACCGAGTGGTCCACAATCACGACTAATGGCGCGCACCGCCCTTGGGTTGCAGGGCGGTTCGGCGCTAGAATGCTGGCCCCAAAGAACAATGGTGGCCGTGCGCATGCGCATTAAATTGAACGGTGAACCTTACGAACTGCCTGCCGGCGAAAGCGTTGCAGCCCTGCTGGCGCGCCTTGAGCTGACCGGGCGCCGTGTTGCAGTGGAACTGAACCTGGATATCGTGCCGCGCAGCCAGCACGACAGTACGCTGCTGAATGACGGTGACCAGGTCGAAGTGGTCCACGCCATCGGTGGCGGCTGACAGCAGCCCGGCGGTTCACAAGCAAGCCCTGCAACCTTTTCCCGAGGAACAACGATGAGCAACGTTCGTAGCGACAAGCCCTTCACCCTGGCCGGGCGTACTTTCCAGTCGCGCCTGCTGGTCGGTACCGGCAAGTACCGTGACATGGAAGAAACCCGCCTGGCCACCGAGGCCTCGGGTGCCGAAATCGTCACTGTCGCTGTGCGCCGCACCAACCTTGGCCAGAACGCGGGCGAGCCGAACCTGCTCGATGTGCTGTCGCCTGACAAGTACACCATCCTGCCGAACACTGCAGGCTGCTTTGATGCAGTGGAAGCGGTACGCACTTGCCGTCTGGCGCGCGAACTGCTCGATGGGCGCAAATCGCACGAGTCCCGCACGCTGGTGAAGCTGGAAGTGCTGGCTGACCAGAAAACCCTGTTCCCCAACGTGATCGAAACCCTCAAGGCTGCCGAAGTGCTGGTCAAGGAAGGTTTCGACGTCATGGTCTACACCAGCGATGATCCGATCATCGCCCGTCAGCTGGCCGAAGTCGGCTGCATCGCAGTCATGCCGCTGGCTGGCCTGATTGGCACCGGCCTGGGTATTTGCAACCCTTACAACCTGCAGATCATCCTGGAAGAATCCAAGGTGCCGGTGCTGGTCGATGCCGGTGTGGGTACCGCATCCGACGCCACCATCGCCATGGAAATGGGCTGTGAGGCGGTGCTGATGAACTCGGCCATCGCCCATGCCCAGCAGCCAGTGCTGATGGCCGAGGCCATGAAGCACGCCATTGTCGCGGGTCGCATGGCCTATCTGGCCGGTCGTATGCCGAAGAAACTCTATGCCAGCGCCTCTTCGCCGCTGGATGGTCTGATCAAGTAAGAGCAACTGATGACTGAATCGCACGATACGCCGATCACCCCCGACGGCGAAGCCCGCCCACACCGCCGCATCAAGAGCTTCGTGATGCGTGCCGGGCGCATGACCGAAGGCCAGCAACGCGGCCTTGACCAAGGCGGCCCGCTGTACATCCTGCCACTGGCTGACAGCCCGGTGGACTACGACCAGGTGTTCGGCCGCTCGGCCCCGCGCACCTTGGAGATCGGCTTCGGCATGGGCCATTCCCTGCTGGAAATGGCCGCTGCCGCACCGGAGCAGGACTTCATCGGTGTGGAAGTGCACCGCCCGGGTGTTGGCGCGCTGCTCAATGGCGTGCTGACTCAGGGGCTGAAAAACCTGCGGGTGTATGACTGTGATGCCATCGAAGTGCTGAACCGCTGCGTGGCGGATAACAGCCTCGATCGGTTGATGCTGTTCTTCCCAGACCCTTGGCACAAGGCGCGTCATCACAAGCGCCGCATCGTCCAGCTGGAGTTCGCCGAGCTGGTACGTCGCAAGCTCAAGCCCGGTGGCGTGTTCCACATGGCCACCGACTGGGAGCCGTATGCCGAGTACATGCTGGAAGTGATGAGCGCTGCCCCGGGCTATCGCAACCGTGCGGCAGACGGCACCTATGTGCCGCGCCCCGAAGAGCGCCCGATCACCAAGTTCGAACGCCGCGGTGAGCGGTTGGGGCATGGGGTGTGGGACTTGAAGTTCGAGAAGGTGGATTGAGCGGCTGATACGGCTTTTCGATGTGCTGATGCCTGCAGGAATGCAGGCGAAAATAACCGCCTTGAGAAGGGCGGTTTTTTTCGGTAATACACAACATCTCAGGGCATGCCCGCGAAGAAACTAACGCGGTGGATGGCACCGGCTTTGCCGGTGTTCGCGGGCGGCTGCGACGGTGAGCGGCGGGTGGAGATTGGCCAGCAGGGCCGGCCCATTCGCGGGTGAACCCGCTCCTACAGCGGTCTGTGTCCAACCCCGAGATGTGTCCACCACCAGTCTGTGTAGGAGCGGGTTTACCCGCGAATACGGTGGCGGCGGCAACGGTGAACGGCGGGGAAATTGGCCAGCAGGGCCGGCCCTTTCGCGGGTAAACCCGCTCCTACAGTGGGCTGTGTCCAACCACCGATGTGTGTCCACCACCCATCTGTGTAGGAGCGGGTTTACCCGCGAATACGGTGGCGGCAGCAACAGTGAATGGCGGGTGGAAATTGGCCAGCAGGGCCGGCCTCTTCGCGGGTAAACCCGCTCCTACAGGCGGCCGCGCAGGTCTTTCAAATGTTGAGCAAGACAGTTGACCCAGGGGCCATTGGCTCAGCCGCGGCGATCCGCCACCACGCCAATCAACACCAGCACCACCAGCAACACCGGCGCCAGCGCATAGTTGTTGAACTGGCTCAGCCCCTTCACCACCCACGGCGTGGCATAGATCAGCGCAGCACCGCTGCCGATCATCACCATCAGCGCCATGAACGGCACGCGCAGGGCGCCGGCGAGGCCGCCCAGGCGCTGCTCGGCCCAGGCTTTGACATCGGTGCCGAACAGCACCAGCAGGCAGCCTACCAAGGCCAGTGAAATCTCCGACAGGTTGCTGCGGCTCCAGCGGGAAACCGTCGCGAGCAGATCAAGTACCAGATCCATGGGTCATCCTTAGGTCAAGAAATACTGCAGCAGGTCATTGAGGAACAACTGGCCCCTCGGCGTGGCTACCAGTCGATCCGGTTCGACCTGCAAAAGGCCCTTTTGTTCGGCGGCACGGCGTGCCTCATGCAGCTGTGCCAGTGGCAAGCCGGTGCGTTGGGTAAACAAGTCGGCTTCCACTCCATCGGTCAGGCGCAGGGCGTTCATCAGGAACTCGAACGGCAGTTCTTCGACTGGCAGCAGCTTCTCGCCGGCCTTGAACGGTTTGGCCAGGTTCAGGTAGTCCTTGGGCAGGCGAGTCTTCCAGGTACGCAGGATGCGCCCGTCGGCGAAAGTGAGCTTGCCGTGGGCGCCGGCGCCAATGCCGATGAAGTCGCCGAAGCGCCAGTAGTTGAGGTTGTGCCGGGCGGCGCGGCCTGCCTGGGCGTAGGCCGATACCTCGTACTGGCGGTAGCCGTGCGCGGCCATCAGCGTTTGGCCGGCTTCCTGAATATCCCAGAGGATATCGTCTTCCGGCAGCTCTGGCGGCTGGTTCCAGAACACCGTGTTCGGTTCCACGGTCAGCTGATACCACGACAGGTGTGTCGGCCCCAGGTCGATGGCCTGGCGCAGGTCAGCCAGCGCGTCGTCCAGCGACTGGTCGGGCAGGCCGTGCATCAGGTCCATGTTGAAATTGTCGAAACCGGCCGCGCGCGCCATGCCAGCGGCCCGAACCGCTTCGTCGCCATTGTGGATGCGACCAAGTGCTTCCAGCTTGGCTGGCTGGAAGCTCTGCACACCGATCGACAGGCGGTTGATGCCCGTCTGCCGGTAGGCCTTGAACTTGTCCTGCTCAAAGGTGCCTGGGTTGGCTTCCAGGGTAATCTCGATGTCTGGCGCGAACGCAATACGTTGCTCTACGCCCCGCAGCAGCCGGCCGAGGGCGTTGGCACTGAACAGGCTTGGCGTACCGCCACCGAAGAAGATCGAGCTGATCGGGCGGCCTTGTACGGCAGCCAGTTCCTGGTCGAGGTCGTCGAGCAGGGCTGTGACATAGGCATCTTCCGGTAGCTCAGGCCCGGCAGCGTGGGAGTTGAAGTCGCAATAAGGGCATTTGCGTACGCACCACGGAATGTGGATGTACAGCGCCAGCGGCGGCAGGCTGCTAAAGCCTGCCGCACCGGGGGGCGACAGCATTTCGATCATGCCAGGCCCAGACGTTGGCGCAGCAGGGCCATGGCACGGGCGCGGTGGCTGAGCTGGTTCTTGTCTGCGGGGGGCAGATCGGCGCTGGAGCAGTTGCGCTCCGGTACCCAGAACAGCGGGTCGTAGCCAAAGCCCTGCTCACCGCTGGCCTCGAACAGGATGCGCCCTTGCCACAGGCCTTCGCACAGGATCGGCAACGGGTCGTCGGCGTGACGTACCAGTGCCAGAACGCAGACGAACTGTGCACCGCGCTCAGCTTCAGGCACGTCTTTCAAGGCTTCGAGCAGCTTGGCGTTGTTTGCCGCGTCACCCTGGCCATCGGCATAGCGTGCCGAGTAGATGCCCGGCGCGCCGCCGAGGAAATCCACCGCCAGACCGGAGTCATCGGCCAGGGCCGGCAGGCCGGAAATGCGGGCGGCGTTGCGCGCCTTGAGGATGGCGTTCTCGACGAACGACAGGCCGGTTTCTTCCGGCTCGACCTGGCTGAACTCACCAATCGAGCGCAGTTGCACGGATTGGCCGAGCATGGCCTGGAGTTCCTTGAGTTTGCCGGCGTTGTGGCTGGCCAATACGAGTTGCTGGAAATTCATCATTCGCCTGGGAACACTTCCTGGTTGAAGCGGAGAGAGTTGCTGATGCCGCCGGTTTCGATGTTCAGGTCGAAGGTGACGGTTTCTGGCTGGTCGATCTTGAACTGGGCGATGTAGTACACCGCGCCCTGTTCGGTAATCTGCTTGAACGACAGCGGGCTGCTGCGCCCGGTCAGGTCCTTGATCGTGCCGCTGACCACCGCTGTGGCCGGTTTGCTGGCCTTGAGTACGGTAATGTTGAGCACGCCCTGGTTCTTGCTGCGAACCAGGCCGGTGGCCGCGGCCACCTCGGGCGTGAGCATGCTCGACGTGAACGCGCTGTAGTGCACCGTCACGTCGCCAAATACCTCCTTGCGCTCGGGGCGTGCGGCATCGGCAGCCAGTACTGGCAGGGCCAGGCACAGGCTGATCAGGAACAGGGCTAGGCGGCGCATGGGGCGATTCCTCCGGTGGGCGTCAGACCGCGAGCGGCTGCTCTTGCAGGCCCGGACTGCTGACGCGGTAGATGCCGATCTCACCTAGAAGATTAGGCCATAGCCGGCCGCCCCACCCATTGCGGTGCAAGTGGTCGACCGCCAGGCGGTCGAGTACCTTGGCTCGGCGTTCGTGCACAAGTTCTTCGAAGTCGGCGAAGGTGCAGAAGTGGATGTTCGGCGTGTTGTACCAGGTATACGGCATGAAGTCCGATACCGGCATGCGGCCTTTGGTCGCCAGGTACCAGCGGCAGCGCCAGTGGCCGAAGTTGGGGAAGGTGATGATGCACTGACGGCCTACGCGCAGCATTTCGTCGAGGATGCGGTCGGGGTATTCCACGGCCTGCAGGGCCTGGGTCATGATCACCACGTCGAAGCTGTCGCTGGCAAAGTTGCCCAGGCCTTTGTCCAGGTCTTGTTCGATGACGTTGACGCCCTTGGCCACGCAGGCGGCGATGTTGTCGGCGTCGATTTCCAGGCCATAGCCGGTGACCTGTTTGCGGTCACGCAGCGAGGCCAGCAGTTCGCCGCTACCGCAGCCCAGGTCGAGTACCCGGCTGCCGGCGGGGATCCAGTCGTGGATGATTTCCAGATCGGCTCTCATGCTGTCCTCAGATGGCAATGCGGTTCATGTAGTTCGAGAAACCCTGCATGTAGCGAGGTGTGGGGATCAGGAAGGCATCGTGCCCGTAGGGCGAATCGATCTCCAGATAGCAGACGTTCTTGCGTGCAGCCATCAGCGCGTTGACGATTTCGCGCGAACGGGCCGGAGAGAAGCGCCAGTCGGTGGTGAACGACATGATGCAGTAGTCCGCCGTGACGTGGGCCAGGGTGGCTGCCAGGTCACCCCCCTGCTTGGCGGCCGGGTCGAAATAGTCCAGTGCCTTGGTCATCAGCAGGTAGGTATTGGCATCGAAACGGCCGGAAAACTCCTCGCCCTGATAGCGCAGGTAGCTTTCGACCTGAAACTCGACGCTGTGGAAGTCGTAGTTGAGCTTGTCGCTTTTCAGCTCACGGCCGAATTTTTCACCCATCGAGTCGTCGGACAGATAGGTAATGTGCCCGACCATGCGTGCCAGCATCAGGCCCCGTTTGGGGATCACGCCCTGGTCCTGGAACGAACCGCCATGGAACTCCGGGTCGGTGAGAATGGCCTGGCGCGCCACCTCGTTGAAGGCGATGTTCTGCGCCGACAGCTTGGGCGCCGAGGCAATGTCGACGCAATGGCGCACACGCTCGGGGTAGCTGATGGTCCATTGCAGCGCCTGCATGCCGCCAAGGCTGCCGCCGACGACAGCGGCCCATTGCTGGATGCCCAGGCGCTCGCCCAGGCGCACCTGGCTGTGTACCCAGTCCTCTACGGTCAGTACAGGGAAATCGGCGCCATACGGTTTGCCGGTGGCAGGGTTGACGCTGCTGGGGCCAGTGCTGCCGTTGCAGCCACCGAGGTTGTTCAGGCTGACCACGAAGAAGCGGTTGGTATCGATCGGCTTGCCGGGGCCGATGCAGCTGTCCCACCAGCCCGGCTTGCGGTCGGTGGCGGCATGGTAGCCAGCGGCATGGTGGTGGCCGGACAGGGCATGGCAGATCAGCACGGCATTGCTCGCGCTGGCGTTCAGGGTGCCATAGGTCTCGTAGACCAGTTCGTAACTGGCCAGTGAGCGGCCACAGGCCAGTGCCAGCGGTTCATCGAACCGGGCGGTTTGCGGTACTACCAGACCGACGGAATCTTCGGGAAAGACAGTTGACATCGACCCTGCTCACGCTTGACGGAGGCGTAAGTCTAAAGAGCGCTACCCCCAGCGGCAAGCAAAGGCTTGCGACTGGGGGCAAGCTGGCTCTGGCGAGCCTCAGATCATTCGCCACAGCTCTTGAGGCATGCCGGCGTAGGCAGCCAGCGGGGGCATGACAAACGACTGGATTACCTGGATCGCCAGGAAGGCGAAGATCGGCGAGATGTCCATGCCGCCCAGATTTGGTACCAGGCGGCGGAATGGCGCCAGCACTGGCTCGCTGATCTGGTAGGCCAGTTCGGCCGCCGGGTTGTGGCTGTTGGGTGCAACCCAGGACACGATCACCATGACGATCATCGCCACCCAGAAAATCTTCAGGAACAGCGAGGTGATGCCGATGATCGCCCACATCAGCAGGTGCAGGACGTCACCGAAGGTACCGTAGGTGACCATCAGCACGAAGCCCATCAGCAGGGCCTGGATAACCACCGCCAGCAGCAGCGACGAGGTGTCCAGCCCGCCAACGCTGGGGATGATCCGGCGGATCGGCTTGAGCAGTGGTTGGGTGGCACGAACTGCGAACTGGCACAGCGGGTTGTAGAAGTTGGCCTTGACCAACTGCAGTACGAAGCGCAGCAGGACGATTACCAGGTAAAGGCTTACCAGGGTTTGCACCACGAAAATCGCGGCGCCTGACAGTGCATTCATCTAAAGCTCCTTATTTGCCCAGTTGTTCGGCCAGCTCGGCGGAGCGCGTGGCTGCAGCCTGCAGCGCCTGCTCGACGATGGCTTCGAAGCCGCTGGCCTGGAACGACTTGATCGCCGCTTCCGTGGTGCCGGCGGGCGAGGTGACGCGGCGGCGCAGTTCGGCGGCATCGACATCGCTTGCAACCGCCATGCGCGCGGCGCCCAGGGCCGTCTGCAAGGTCAGTTGGGAGGCGGTTTCGCGTGGCAGGCCGAGTTTTTCGCCGGCCGCAGTCATGGCCTCGATCAGCAGGAAGAAGTACGCCGGGCCACTGCCGGACACAGCAGTCACGGCGTCCAGTTGCTGTTCCTGCTCCAGCCACAGGGCGGTGCCCACGGCCGACAGCAGTTGTTCGGCCTGCTGACGCTGTTCGCCGGACACTTCAGCGGTGGCGTACAGGCCGCTCACGCCTTGACGCAGCAATGCCGGGGTGTTGGGCATGCAGCGCACTACCGGGCGAGCGCCCACCCAGCTTTGCAGGCTGGCGCACGTGATACCGGCGGCGATGGAAACGATCAGCTGGCCATCCTGCAGGTTGGGTTGCAACGCCTGACAGACGGTTTTCATGACTTGTGGCTTGACCGCCAGCACGATGACGTCGGCGCCATCGATGGCCTGGGCGTTGTCCTCGAACGCTTCAATGCCGTGCTCGGCCTGGATGCGACTGCGGGTCTCGGCGCCCGGGTCGCTGGCGCGGATCTGCGAGGCGTCCAGGCCCTGGGCACGCAGACCACCGATCAGGCTGGCGGCCATGTTGCCGGCGCCGATAAAGGCAATACGTGTCTTGCTCATGTCAGGTCCTTGTGGGAAAGAGTGAGTGAAACATGGAATCAAGTGTTGCCGTAGTCGCGGGCACCGAACAGGGCCGTGCCAATCCGTACCCACGTCGCGCCCTGGGCGATGGCCGCTTCCAGGTCGTGGCTCATGCCCATGGACAGGGTGTCCAGGCCAAGCCCCAGGCCTTCCTGCAACTTGCGCAGGCTGGCGAACGCGGCCTCTTGGGTGGCGCGGTCTTCGGTGGGTTCGGGAATTGCCATCAGCCCGCGCAGGCGCAGGTTGGGCAGTGCGGCTACGGCTGCGGCCAGCGCGGGCAGGTCGGCCGGGGCGCAGCCGGATTTACTGTCTTCGCCGCTGACGTTTACCTGCAGGCAGATGTTCAGCGGTGCCAGGCCGGCAGGGCGCTGTTCCGACAGGCGTTGGGCAATTTTCATGCGGTCCACGGAATGTACCCAGTCGAAGTGCTCGGCAATGGCTTTGGTCTTGTTCGACTGAATGGGGCCGATGAAGTGCCAGATCAAGGGCAAGTCGCTGAGCGCCTGCTGCTTTGTCAGTGCTTCCTGTAGGTAATTTTCCCCGAAGTCGCGCACACCGGCGGCATGGATCTCACGGATAGCGCTGGCGGGCTTGGTCTTGCTCACGGCCAGCAACTGGACGCTGGCCGGATTACGCCCGACTGCCTGGGCAGCACTGGCGATACGGGCGGAAATCGCGGAAAGGTTGTCTGCTAGGGTGGACATGGATCAATGCCGGCAGCTGTAGGGTCTGCGGCATTCTACCTGCTTGAAGGCCTTTGGGGAGTCTCATGGATGTGACCGACCTGTTGGCCCGAGCTGTGGATGCGGGGGCTTCGGACCTGCACCTGGCGACGGGCCAGATTCCGATGCTGCGTCTGGATGGCGAGTTGCAGCGTATGGGCTTGCCACCCTTGAGCGCGGGTGCCTTGATCGAGGGCATGGCGAGCTTGCTGGATGACCACCAGCACCAGCAGTGGGCCCAAGGCGATGAACTGGACCTTGCGCTGGAGTTGCCGACGCTTGGGCGCTTTCGGCTGAACCTGTTTCGCCAGTTGAATGGCCCGGCGGCGACCTTTCGGCTGATTCCGGGGCGAATTGCCACGGTGAGCGAGCTGGACCTTGCGGATGTGTTTCAAGCTGTTGCGCAATGCAGTGATGGCTTGATCCTCGTGGGCGGGCCGACCGGCAGTGGCAAGTCCAGCACCCTGGCAACGCTGCTCGACCAACTGAACCGCGAGCGGGCACTGCACATCATTACTTTGGAAGACCCTGTCGAGGTCATCCATGGCAGCCAGCGCAGCCTGGTCAACCAGCGTGAGATGGGGCGCCATAGCCGCGGCTTTGCTCAGGGGCTACGCAGTGCGCTGCGCCAGGATCCGGATGTGATCATGATCGGCGAGTTGCGCGACCTGGAAACCATTCGCCTGGCCCTGCGCGCGGCCGAAACCGGGCACCTGGTGCTGGCAACCGTGCATGCGCGTTCGGCGACCAGCAGCCTCGACAGGTTGGTGGAGGTTTTTGCTGCCGAGGAAAAACCGTTGGTGCGGGCGATGCTGGCCGAGTCGCTGCGCCTGGTGGTCGCGCAGGTGCTGGTCAGGCGCGTGGGCGGTGGGCGGGTGGCTGTGCGGGAAGTGCTGGTGGCGACGCCGGCGGTGCGTAACCTGGTTCGGGAGGGGCGGTTGGCGCAGTTGTCTTCGGTGATGCAGGGCGGCGCGGCAGAGGGGATGCGGACGATGGAGGGGGCGTTGCGGAGGCTGAGGGAGCGAGGGTTGATCAAAAGCTAGTAGTACCTGCAAAGGCCCTTTCGCGGGCGCGCCCGCTCCCACAGGTATGGCGCTGCCCGCGAGAGCGACGCGGTACCTGTGGGAGCGGGCGTGCCCGCGAAGGGGCCGGTACCGGATAGCGCCGATCAGATTAACGCTTGGCCAGGTTCAGCTGTTGATGCTCTTTCGGCAGCACCCGCTTGGCCACCACGTAGTGCTTCTGCCAGTAAGGCTTGCTCAAGGTATCGATACTCACGCGCTTGCCACGGCGTGGAGCGTGGATGAAACGGTCGTTACCCAGGTAGATGGCGACGTGATTGACCCGACGGCTCTTGATGTTGAAGAAAATCAGGTCGCCAGGCTTCAGATCTTTCTTGGCCACTTTCACCCCGTGGCCCTTGGCCATCGCATTGGAGGTGCGCGGCAGATCGACGTCGGCGATGTCGTTGAAGGCGTATTTGACCAGCCCGCTGCAGTCAAAGCCTTTTTTCGGGCTGCTGCCGCCCCAAACATAAGGGGTGCCGAGCACATTTACCGCACGGCTGAGCACATCGCTGCTTTGCTTCGGCGACATGGCGGTGACCTGCGCACCGTGGCTGCTGGCGGCATTGCTTGGGCGGGCGTGTAGCGCGGTCTGTTTGACGGGGGCGCGTTTCACCGAGGCGTTGGTCGTGTAGCCGGTGAAACCATTGGGAAGACGTTGCTCACGATTGGTGGCGTGGGCGGCCAAGGGCAATAATAGGCAGAGGGTCAGCCATGTCTTGATCAAAGGCGGCATAGATGAAGCTCTTATGAATAGTTGTGTGTTGGCGCGCAACTTTATAACAGCTTTTTGATCAGTTATTGATCCGTTGGTCGATTGTCCAGGTGCCGTATGTCGGCTTGCGACGAAAAAGTCACATTTTTTCTTAGAAAATTTTTGGATAACCCACAGGGGCTATGAATGAACAGTTATCAACAGGGGGTGCCCTTTCACGACACCCACAGCAAAACCATCGGCTACCTGCTGTGGATTTTCGGCTTCACCGGTTCCCATCGTTTCTATTACGGCAAGCCGATTACCGGGACCATCTGGTTCTTCACCTTGGGCTTGCTGGGCATTGGTTGGTTGATCGACCTGTTCCTGATTCCGTCCATGGACCGTGAAGCCGACCTGAGGTTTCAATCGGGGCGTATCGACTACAACATCGCCTGGATTCTGCTGACCTTCCTGGGGGTGTTTGGCCTGCACCGGCTGTATCAGGGTAAGTGGATCACCGCGATCATCTACTTCTTTACCGGCGGGTTGTTTCTGGTGGGGGTGCTGTATGACTTCTGGACGTTGAACAGCCAGGTGTCCGAAAGGAATGCGGGGCGGGGCTGACGGCGCCGGGGGCTGTTTTACAGCCCATTCAAGGGCTAGCCCGCCCCTATGAAAAAAGGCCTTGTCGCACCGCTGCGGCAAGGCCTTCTTTGTTACTGGCGGGTCTGCCGCTGTTGCAGCAACAGGTTGCTGAAACCGGCCCCAGCCAGCTGCTTCTGAGCCCCGGTCAGCTGCTCGCGGTTGCTGAACGGCCCGACCAGCACGCGGTACCAGGTTTCTTCCTTGACCGTGCCTGACTCCACCTTCACAGACTGGCCCAGCAGGATGATCTGTGCCCGTACCTTGTCGGCATCGGCCTGCTTGCGGAACGAGCCGGCCTGAAGGAAGTACTGCGTGGTTGCCGCCGGCTTGATCACGGGGGGGGGCGGTGGCGGGGTCTGGCCGAGCAGCGCTGCCTGTGCCCTCGCCGTGTCGATTTTCGCCGCTTCTGCAGGCGTCACCGGGGCTACCGGCTGGGCCGGCACTGGTGGCGTTTTCTCCGGTACGGCTTCCGGCGGCACGATCACCTCAGACTCCGGCAGCAGGGTGTAGAAGTCGTACTTCGGCTTCACCGGCTGTTGCGGGGTTGCTTGCGCTGGCTTGCCGGCTTCGGCCGTTTTCGCCGGCTTCTGCTGCTCGGGTTTGGTGCGTTTGATGTCGTCGCCACCGGGTTCGAGCTTCATCAGGAACACGATGAACGCGCCTACGGTCAGGCCGACCGCCAGCCATACCCAGCCGGGGATCGGTTGTTTGGCCGGTGCCGTCTGGCGGCTGGCGCCGCGTTTCGGAGCAGGTTTTTTCTTGGCAGCCAACTTACATGCGCTCCAGGGTTTCCAGGCCGAGCAGTTCCAGACCTTGTTTGAGGGTGCGGCCGGTCAGGGCGGCCAGGCGCAGCCGGCTCTGCTGCTGCGAAGGGGTTTCGGCAGCGAGGATCGGGCAGTTCTCGTAGAAGCTGGAGAACAGGCCGGCCAGGTCGTACAGGTAGCTGCACAGCACATGCGGCGTGCCTTTTTCGGCGACGTTGTTGAGAATTTCGCCAAACTGCGCCAGGCGCGCGGCCAAATCTTGTTCGTGGGCAGCCTGCAGCACGATTTTGCCGTCGACTTCGTCAAAGCCTTTGCCCAGCTTGCGGAACACGCCGGCTACGCGGGTGTAAGCGTACAGCAGGTAAGGCGCGGTGTTGCCTTCGAAGTTGAGCATCAGCTCGAAGTTGAAGCTGTAGTCGCTGGTGCGGTGCTTGGACAGGTCGGCGTATTTCACCGCGCCAATGCCCACCACCTCGCCGATGTGGCGCAGTTCGTCGTCGGCCAGGCTCGGGTTCTTTTCCTTGACCAGCGCGTAGGCGCGCTCCTTGGCCTCGGTGAGCAGGTCGATCAGCTTCACGGTGCCGCCGTCACGGGTCTTGAACGGGCGGCCGTCGGCGCCGTTCATGGTGCCGAAGCCCATGTGCTCCATTTGCATCGGGTGGCTGACGAAGCCTGCGCGGCGGGCTACTTCGAACACCTGGTTGAAGTGCAGGGCCTGGCGCTGGTCGACGAAGTACAGTGCGCGGTCAGCTTTCAACACGTTGCTGCGGTAACGCACGGCAGCCAGGTCGGTGGTCGCGTACAGGTAGCCGCCGTCGGCCTTCTGCACGATCACCGGCAGGGGGTCGCCTTCGCTGTTCTTGAACTCGTCGAGGAACACGCATTGGGCGCCCTGGTCTTCCACCAGCAGGCCCTTGGCCTTGAGGTCGGCCACCACGTTGGCCAAGTCGTCGTTGTAGGCGCTTTCGCCCATCACGTCGGCCATGGTCAGCTTGACGTTGAGCAACTCGTAGGTCTTCTGGCAGTGCGACAGCGAGATATCCTTGAAGCGAGTCCACAGGGCCAGGCACTCGGGGTCACCGGCTTGCAACTTGACCACCAGGCCGCGGGCGCGAGTGGCGAACTCTTCCGATTCATCGAAGCGTTTCTTCGCCGCGCGGTAGAAGTTTTCCAGGTCCGACAGCTCGTCGCTGGTGATCGGGTTTTCCTGCAGGTAGGCCATCAGCATGCCGAACTGGGTACCCCAGTCGCCGACGTGGTTCTGGCGGATGACGTTGTCGCCCAGGAACTCCAGCACGCGTGCAACGCTGTCACCGATGATGGTCGAGCGCAGGTGGCCGACGTGCATTTCCTTGGCCAGGTTGGGTGCCGACATGTCGATCACCACCTTTTGCGCCGGACCGGCTTTGCGCGCACCCAGGTGGGCGTCGGCCAGGGCGGCATCCAGGCGGTTGGCCAGGGCGTCGGTGTTCTGGAAGAAGTTGAGGAAGCCGGGGCCTGCGATCTCAACCTTGCTGATGTCGGCGCTGGCCGGCAGGGCGTTGATCAGTTTTTCGGCGAGGTCGCGCGGCTTCATGCCGGCCGGTTTGGCCAGCATCATGGCGATGTTGCTGGCGAAGTCGCCGTGGGTCTTGTCCCGGGCGTTTTCCACCTGGATCGCCGGCGACAGCCCTTCAGGCAGCACACCGTCGGTGACGAGTTGGGTGAGGGCTTGCTGGATCAGCTGGCGAATGGTGTCTTTCATGGGGATCTCTTTTCGACCGCAAGCGCGGTGAGCGCCTGGATGCGCAGGTGGAAAAACTGGGCATTATCCGTTGCCGGGAGCAGGTTGCCAACCTTTGGGCGGCAAGCTGGAGACCACAAGCTGCAAGAAAAAGCGGCATCGCACCCACCCGGCGCATGCTTGCGGCTGGTAACTCGCAGCTTGCAGCTCAATACAGGTCTACCGGGTCGACATCCAGCGACCAGCGCACCTGGCGCCCGCTTGGCATCTGTTCCAACACTAGCAACCAGGCGCTGATCAGTCGATGCAACGGCGCCCGGGTATTGGCCTGTATCAACAGTTGCGCGCGGAATCGTCCGGCGCGACGCTCCATGGGCGCCGGTACCGGGCCCAGCAGTTCGATGCCCGGCAGGCGTTGTTCGGCCACCAGGCGCTCGGCGGCGGCACAGGCTTCGTCGAGGAAACCTTCGGCCTGCCCCGGCTTGTGTGCTTCGGCACGCAGCAAGGCCAGGTGCGAGTAGGGCGGCAGCCCGGCGGCTTGGCGTTCGTCCAGGGCCTGTTCGGCGAAGGCAAAGTAGCCTTGCTCGGTAAGCTGTACCAGCAGTGGGTGGTCTGCCAGGTGGGTCTGGATGATGACCTTGCCGGGTTCTTCGGCCCGCCCGGCCCGCCCGGCCACCTGCACGATAAGTTGTGCCATGCGCTCGCTGGCGCGGAAGTCGCCGGAAAACAGCCCGCCATCGGCATCAAGGATGGCCACTAGCGTCACCCGCGGGAAGTGGTGGCCCTTGGCGAGCATCTGGGTGCCGACGAGGATGCTCGGCTGGCCGCGCTGGATGGTGCTGAACAGGTTGTGCATGGCGTCCTTGCGCGCCGTGCTGTCGCGGTCCACACGCAGGATCGGGTAATCCGGGAACAGCACCTTCAGGCGCTCTTCGGCGCGCTCGGTGCCGGCGCCGACCGGGCGCAGGTCGACGTGGTTGCATTGCGGGCACTGGTGCGGCAGGCGTTCGTCATAGCCACAGTGGTGGCAGCGCAGCACGCCGGAGCGCTGGTGCACGGTCATGCGCGCATCGCAGCGTGGGCATTCGGACAGCCAGCCGCAATCGTGGCACAGCAGGGTTGGAGCAAAGCCGCGGCGGTTGAGGAACACCAGCACTTGTTGGCCGGCCTCCAGCGTCTGTCGGATAGCCTGCTGCAGCGGGCCGCTGATGCCGCTGTCCAGCGGCAGGCTTTTCACATCCAGGCGCAGCATGCGCGGCGGGCGTGCCCCTCCGGCGCGCTGGTTCATACGCAGCAGGCGGTAACGGCCGGTCAGGGCGTTATGCAGGGTTTCCAGCGACGGGGTGGCGGAGCCGAGCAGGATCGGAATGTTCTCCTGGTGAGCGCGTACCAGCGCCAGGTCGCGGGCGTGGTAACGCAGGCCTTCCTGCTGTTTATAGGAGCCGTCGTGCTCTTCGTCGATGATGATCAGTCCGGGGTTTTTCATCGGCGTGAACAAGGCCGAGCGGGTGCCGATGATGATATCGGCCTCGCCGTCCCGAGCCGCCAGCCAGGCATCCAGGCGTTCGCGGTCGTTCACCGCTGAGTGCAGCAGGGCAATGCGCGCGTTGAAGCGTTGCTCGAAGCGCGCAAGGGTTTGCGGGCCGAGGTTGATCTCCGGGATCAGCACCAGCGCCTGCTTGCCGGCTTCCAGGGTTTCGCGGATCAGTTGCAGGTAGACCTCGGTCTTCCCACTACCGGTGACGCCGGCCAGCAAGAACGCGCCGAAACCGCCAAAGCCTTCGCATACGGCGTCGAAGGCATCGCGTTGTTCTTCGTTGAGCGGCAGTTCCGGTTGTGCCAGCCAGTGCTCATGGCGTAGTGCCGGCAGGTGGCGGCGCGTCTCGACCTGCACCAGATCCTTGGCCAGCAGCAGGTCGAGGCTGTCCTTGTTCAGGTTGAGTTTGGCCAGCAGGCTGTGGGCCACGCCGTGCGGATGCTGGGCCAGGGTCTTGAGGGCGTCGCGCTGGCGCGGCGCGCGGGCAATGCGCGGGTCTTCCAGGCGGGCGCCAGGGGCTATGTGCCAGAAACGCTCTTGGCGCATTTCGGCGGCTTCGCCCTGGCGCAGCAGCGTGGGCAACGCCCAGCTCAGGGTATCGCCCAGGCTGTGCTGGTAGTACTGGGCGGTCCACAGGCACAACTTGAACAGCGACGCTGGGATGGGGGACACCGGGTCGAGCAGGGCGCTGGCTGGCTTCAGTTTGTCGGCGGGCACTTCGCTCTGCGTGCACACTTCTATCAGTACACCGATCATTTCGCGGCGGCCAAAGGGCACGCGGATACGCATGCCAGGGGTCAAGGTCAGGCGCGCCATGCTCGCCGGTGCCTTGTAGTCGAACAGGCGCCGCAGCGGAGAGGGCAGGGCAAGGCGCAGGATGACGTCGGACACGCGAAAAGTCTCGGAGGGCGTTACAAGGACTGGCGAGCCTAGCAGACGACGGTCGGTGCAAGCGACATCTTGCGCTGACGGTGTGCTCTGGTATTATTCGCCGCCTAATTACGTGCGGTATTCAACAATTGGTGTTGGGTGGCGGCACGCAGCTCGAGGAAGTGACCATGAAAGAAGGTATCCACCCGAACTACGAAGTAGTTGCAGTCACCTGCAGCTGCGGTAACAAGTTCGAAACTCGTTCGACCCTGGGCAATGTCCTGTCGATCGACGTTTGCAACCTGTGCCACCCGTTCTACACCGGTAAGCAGAAAGTTCTGGACACCGGTGGTCGCGTACAGAAGTTCGCCGATCGCTTCGGCATGTTCGGTGCCAAGAAGTAATCATGCGCATGGCGATTCCTTCGGGTTTCGCATTGTTGCTGAAGAAGGCGCCCCTTGTGGGCGCCTTTTTTGTGGGCGTTATCTGGCATTTCCCGGTCCTGGCGTTCTGCCCGCAGCCGGATAAACCCCAATGGGTAGCGGTACGACAGGTGGTCGATGGTGACACCTTGCGTCTGGTCGATGGCCGCAGTGTGCGGCTGATCGGCATCAATGCACCGGAAATCGGTCGCAAGGGACGTAGCAGTGAGCCTTATGCCGAAGCTGCCAGGCGGCGATTGCAGGCCTTGGTAAAGGCCAGTGACCATCGCGTCGGGCTGGTGCCTGGTGTTGAAGGCAAAGACAAGTACGGTCGCACACTGGCGCACATCTACAGCCGCAATGGCGACAATCTGCAAGCACAATTGCTTAGCGAGGGCTTGGGCTATCGCGTGGCAATTGCCCCTAATGTGCGTTTCAGCGGCTGCCAGCAGCTTGCCGAACAAGTGGCGCGCCAGGCTGGCGCTGGCCTGTGGCGGCGTTCACCCGTGGTGCCTGCAGGCGACGTCAGGCAGTCAGGGTTCGCTGTTGTACGTGGTCGTATCGAAGGCATCGAGCGAAACCGTGGCGGGGTCTGGCTTACTCTGGGCAGTACCATGGTGCTGCAGGTTCCCGCTCGTCTGCAGCGCAACTTCCCTGCCAGCTTCTTCGATAACCTCAAGGGACGCCAGGTCGAAGCGCGCGGCTGGGTGCTGGATCGTTCCCGCAGGGGTGGCCTCAAGCACGAGCAGCGACGCTGGGTGTTGCCATTGACCGATCCGAGCATGTTGGAGCGTACTTCAGGCTAAAAGATGTAGACATTTCGCTACTGGATTGTACACACTGTAGGTCGTATGCCCCCGTGGGTTGTAGCGTAAAGTCGTAGGCTAAAGGCCTTGACACAAGTGACCGGCCAGTCTTGTGGCTCCCCGGCTCTTTGCGTATCCTCGGCGGTCCGTCAGAACAGTAAATAGCGGAATGCCCACCATGTCAGACCTGAAAACCGCCGCTCTCGAATATCACGCTCAACCTCGTCCGGGGAAACTGAGCGTTGAACTCTCCAAGCCCACTGCCACCGCCCGTGATCTCGCCCTGGCCTACAGCCCAGGTGTTGCAGAGCCGGTGCGCGAAATTGGCCGTGATCCAGAGCTGGCTTACAAATACACCGGCAAAGGCAACCTGGTTGCGGTGATTTCCGATGGTACTGCCATCCTCGGTCTGGGTGACCTTGGCCCACTGGCTTCCAAGCCGGTCATGGAAGGCAAGGGTGTTCTGTTCAAGCGTTTCGCCGGTATCGATGTGTTCGACATCGAAGTCGAGTCGGAAAGCCCGCAAGCGTTCATCGACACCGTTCGCCGCATTTCGATCACCTTCGGTGGCATCAACCTTGAAGACATCAAGGCACCTGAGTGCTTTGAAATCGAACGCACCCTGATCGAACAGTGTGACATTCCGGTGTTCCACGATGACCAGCACGGTACTGCCATCGTGACTGCCGCTGGCATGATCAACGCCCTGGAAATCGCTGGCAAGAAACTGGAAGACGCCAAGATCGTCTGCCTGGGCGCCGGCGCAGCTGCCATCTCCTGCATGAAACTGCTGGTAAGCATGGGTGCGAAGGTCGAGAACATCTTCATGATCGACCGTAGTGGCGTGATCCACGCTGGCCGTGACGACCTGAACCAGTACAAGGCGCAGTTCGCCCACGCGACCGACAAGCGCACCCTGGCCGACGCCCTTGACGGTGCCGACGTGTTCGTAGGCCTGTCTGGCCCGAACCTGCTGAGCCCGGAAGGCCTGAAGTCGATGGCTGCCAACCCGATCGTGTTCGCCTGCTCGAACCCAGACCCGGAAATCTCCCCAGAGCTGGCACATGCCACTCGCAACGACGTGATCATGGCGACCGGTCGTTCCGACTACCCGAACCAGGTCAACAACGTGCTGGGCTTCCCGTTCATCTTCCGTGGTGCTCTGGACGTTCGCGCCAAGCGTATCAACGAAGAAATGAAGATCGCTGCTGCAATCGCCCTGAAAGACCTGGCCAAGCTGCCAGTGCCGAAGGAAGTTTGCGAGGCCTATGGCGTTGAAGGCCTGGAGTTCGGCCGTGAGTACATCATTCCGAAGCCGCTGGATGCACGCTTGATCACCGTCGTTTCCGATGCTGTGGCCAAGGCCGCCATCGAATCTGGCGTGGCTACCCTGCCTTATCCGAAGCATTACCCGCTGACCAGCGTGGATGAAGTGTTCAACGGCTGATTGCCAGCGACACTAAAAAGCCCCGGCTCGCATGAGCCGGGGCTTTTTATTGGGGCTTGGGAATGTGTCAGGGCTGCAGGGTGTTCGTCAGGGCACTTGTGGCGCCTATCAGATCGAGCGCCGCCCGCGCGACGCTCGATTCACGCGCCCACGCAAAACCTGAGTCAGGCGCCCTGCCTTAGAACAGATCCATCGGCGTCGCTTCATCGGCTGGAAGCGGGCTGCCCGGTGCCACGCCATTGCCTAGTTCGTCCACCGACGGCGGTGAATCTTCGGCTTTGAACAGCTCGAAGTAGGCATTCGGTGTGCTCGGCGATGCGGCTCGACCGCTGACCGGGTCGACGCGCAAGCTGAGAATGCCTTCCGGCTCTGCCGGGGCATGCGCAGGCTTGTCCTTGAGCGCCGCGCCCATGAAGCTCATCCAGATTGGCAGTGCCGCAGTCCCACCATATTCGCGGCGGCCGAGGGTTTCCGGCTGGTCGAAGCCGACCCAAACGGTAGTCACGTAATCGGCGTTGTAACCGGAGAACCAGGCGTCCTTGGATTCGTTGGTGGTCCCCGTCTTGCCCGCCAGGTCGGTGCGGCCCAGGGCCAGCGCCCGGCGGCCGGTGCCGCGCTTGATCACGTCCTGCAGCATGCTGGTGAGGATGTAGGTGGTACGCCCGTCGATGATTTGTTCGGCCACTGCCGGCGCTTGCGGCGCCGTGGCCATCTGGCTGAAGGCAGCAGGTGCCTCGCCTGGCATAGCCGCAGTGCTGATCGGCTGCTCGGGGGCGGCCAGGCCCGCCTGATCTTCGGCACCTTGCGGTACGCGGGCCGGGTTGGCGGTGAACAGTGTCTCGCCGCTGCGGCTTTCGATGCGGTCGATCAGGTACGGGGTGATCTTGTAGCCACCGTTGGCAAAGGTACTCCAGCCGGTGGCAATTTCCATCGGGGTCAGGGTAGCGGTGCCCAGGGCCAGCGACAGGTTGCGCGGCAGGTCCTGTTTGTTGAAGCCGAACTTGGCGATGTAGTCGATGGTGCGGTCCACGCCCATGGCTTGCAGCAGGCGGATCGACACCAGGTTACGCGACTTGTACAGCGCCTCGCGCATGCGGATAGGGCCGAGGAAGGTGTTGTTGTCATTCTTCGGTCGCCACACTTTATCCACCGACTCGTCAACGAACACGATCGGCGCATCGTTGACCAGGCTGGAAGCGGTGTAGCCGCTGTCCAGCGCGGCGCTGTAGACGAATGGCTTGAAACTTGAGCCCGGTTGGCGCTTGGCCTGCACGGCGCGGTTGTAGTTGCTCTGCTCGAACGAGAAACCGCCAACCAGGGCGCGGATGGCGCCGCTGTTCGGGTCGAGGGTGACCAGGGCGCTTTGCGCAGCGGGTACCTGGCTGAACTTCAACGTGCCATCTTCGAGGCGTTGCAGGCGCACCAGGTCACCGACCTGGGCCACGTCGGCCGGCGATTGCGGTGCGCGGCCCTGGGCGTTGTTGTTGATGAACGGACGCGCCCATTTCATGGTGTCCCAGGCAACCTGCGCCTCTTGGCCGTCACGGGTCAGCACCTTGAGGCCGGTTTGTTCCACCTGGGTGACAATGGCTGGCTCCAGGCCGCCAAGGGTGCGTTGCTTGCCCAGCTCCTTCAGCCAGGCTGCCGGGGTGCGGCCCGGGAAACGTGCTTCAGGGCCACGATAGCCGTGGCGCTCGTCGTAATCGGAGAGCCCTTTGAGGACGGCCTTGTTGGCCATTTCCTGCATGTCGCTAGGCACGGTGGTCGTGACGCGGAAGCCTTCGGTGTAGGCGTCGCTGCCGTAGCGGCCGACCATTTCCGCGCGTGCCATTTCAGCGATGTACGGGGCATTCACCTCAGGCGTCGGCACGTGGTAGCTGGCGTTGAGCGGCTCGGCCAGGGCGGCCTGGTAGCTGGCCTCGTCGATCTTGCCCAGCTTGTACATGCGCCCGAGGATCCAGTCGCGGCGCTCTTTGGCACGCACCGGGTTGGCCAGCGGGTTGAAGCGTGACGGTGCCTTGGGCAGGCCCGCGATCATCGCCATCTGCGCCAGGCTCACGTCACGGATGGACTTGCCGTAGTACACCTGTGCAGCTGCATCGATACCGTAGGCGCGGTTGCCCAGGTAGATCTTGTTCACGTACAGCTCAAGGATTTCGTCCTTGGTCAGCTCACGCTCGATCTGCAGGGCCAGCAGGATTTCGTTGGTCTTGCGTGAGAAGCTGCGCTCGCTGGTGAGGAAGAAGTTCTTCGCCACCTGCATGGTGATGGTGCTACCGCCGGTCTGGATATGACCGGTTTTCACCAGTTGGGTCGCGGCTCGCATCAGGCTGCCGGGGTCGACACCGTAATGGTTGAGGAAATTGTCGTCCTCGGCTGACAGCAGCGCCTGAATGAATTGTGGGGGAATATCCGCGAAGCGGATCGGCGAGCGGCGCATTTCGCCGAATTCGGCAATCAGCTTGCCATCGCTGCTGTACACCCTGAGGGGGATCTGCAACTGGATGCTTCTGAGGGACTCGACCGAGGGCAGGCTGGGGCTAAGATACAGAAACGCACCGCTCACACCGAGTGCGAGCGCGCAGATGACTGCGACGGAAGACCACCAGAAGAACTTCAGCAGACGTATCAAGGCTTTTCGGTGTCCAGGTTGGGAGTGGATTGCACGCAGGTCCGGTGGACCAAAAAACGCTGGGCATTATAAGCATTTTTCGCCTCTCCGGGTGACCGGCCAGGCTACCCGTCGACTCGATGAGTAGCTCCGGCCCAGTGTTGCCGCGGGGTTGCGACAGGTGGCTGCGCTTGGCAGCTGCAACAGACAGCAAAGGAGTCGCCATGCTTGGACGCTTCGGCAAGGATGCCGGTTCACTCGTGGGGGTGGAAATCACGCCCGACGCCGTTCGGATAATGCAACTGCAGCAGCGCAATCGGCGCTGCCGTGTGATGGGGGCGGCACAAGAGCTGTTTCAGACGCCGCTGGCCGATGACTGGGTCGCAAAGCCTGAAGTGGTGGTGGCTGCGCTGCAGCGAGCTTATCGGCGCAGCGGCATCAGGCAACGCCGGGTGGCGCTGGCGCTGCCGGCGAGTCAGGTTATCTGCAAGTTGTGCCATCTGCCCGTGGAGGAGGATGGGGCACAGTTGGAGGCGCAGTTGCTAGCCGATGCAGAGCGGCTGTTTCCGTTCCCGCTGGAAGACCTGGCCCTGGACTTTCAGGTCATGGGGGCTTCCCATGACCAGCCAGATTGTTCCGAGGTGATGGTTGCTGCCTGTCGGCAGAGTGCGCTGGCGTCACTCGAAGCCGTCGTCGAGGAGGCGGGTTTGCAGTTGGAAGCCGTCGAGGTCGACAACATTGCCTTGTGCCGCATGTTGCCACGGGGCGGCCTTGAGGGAGCAGCACTGCTGCGTGTCGAAGCCCGCAGCGTGACCCTTCATGACTGGCAGCCGGGCAGGGCGTACCAGCGCTTTGAACTGCAAACGGCTGGCCCGGACATGAGCGGGCAATGGCCAGAGCGCCTGCAGGCTTTGCTTGCCGGGCAGAGCCTGCCCGCGGGGTTGTGGGTTGCCAGCAGCTCATCGATCAATCCGGGCTGGCTGCAAGGCCTTGGCAGCCGGCTGAATGTGCCGTGCACGTACCTGCCTGGGCTGGCAGGGCTTGAACATGTCGATGGGTCGATGCTTCTGGCCTGCGCCTTGGCCATGGGAGGGTTGCGCCCATGATGCGGCTGAACCTTCTGCCCTGGCGCGAACGGCAGCGTCAGGCGGCGCTGCGGCGCTTTCGAGGCCAGCTGGTTGCTGGCGCACTGTTGGCTTTGTGCGCGGTGATGCTGGTCGATCAGCTGGCCCGCCAACGCGGGCAGCAGCAGGTGTTGGCCAATACCCAGCGCCAAGCGACCCTTGGCGTACTGGGTGAGCAGTTGCAGCCGCTGGTCGAGGTACGTGCACAGCATGAAGCGTTACTTGCCCGTGCGGTGGCTTTGGAAGGCCTGCGTGCCCATCAGGATGTATTGGCCGGTGTGTTCGCCGACCTTGAAGGGGCGCTGCCTGAAGGTGTGCAGCTACTAGACCTGAGCCTTGATAGTGGCCGCTTGCAAATGACAGGGGTGGCTGCGTCCGGTGCTGTGGTTGCGCAGTTCATGCGCGATTTGAACCGCTCGAACGTTTTGCTCGATCTGGAACTCAAGCACATCAAGAGCCTACCGGACGGCGATGAGTTTTTGCTGACCGCTCGCGTTGCGGCGTTTTGGTCGTGAGTGCAGCACAGATGCTCGCTTGGCTGGCGGTGGTCGAGCGCTCAGGCCGCTTCCGACGGCTGGCGCCAGTGCTGGTAGCTGTTGTGCTGTTCGGCCTCGGCTGCGCGATACGCCTGCCCCCACTGTTACAGCAGCAGGCGCGTGAGGATGCCAGGCATGTCGAGCTGAGCCAGCTGCAGGCAGCCAGTGCATCGCAGTTGGCAGAACTGGAGCGGCTGAAGGCTTTAGTGGTGCTTGTCGAGCAGCGGTTGCAAGAGGCGTACTGGTATCTGGCTGCCGGGGAGAGCATGAGCGACCTGCTTGAGCGGCTGGCAGTGTCGGGGCATGCGCATGGCTTGCTTGTCGAGCGCCTCGATGTAGGTGAGGGCGAACAACAGGGCGGGTTCAGCAAGGTACCGCTGGTGGTGCAAGTGGTAGGGCGTTATCCGGCCTTGCGGTTGTGGCTGGACGACTGGTTAGGCCAGGCACGGGTTCTGCGCAGCAGTGACATGAGTCTGGCAGCCGTTGATCGCCAGCCTGGGTTGTTGCGTCTGCAGTTGCGGGTTGATGCCTATCACGCGGCTACGCCCATGAAGGCACCTGCAATGCTGGCGCACCTGCCGGCAAGGGCCGCAATGGCTGCACCTGAAGTGGATCCGTTTGCTCCCGCTGCGGCGCGAGTGGCCAGCGCCGGTCTGGTCGGCGTGCCGTTGGCGCAGCTGGAAATGGTCGGCAGCCTGGCGCGCGGGACGGCGCGCGAGGCACTGCTGATGGCGGCTGGCAAGCTTTATCGCGTGCGTCCGGGTGACCGGGTAGGGCGCGATCAGGGGGTAGTGATGCATATAGACCAACGCCAGGTCGAAGTGCGTGAGCGGCTGTTCATGGCGGGGGTATGGCACGAGCGCACAGCGTTCATCACCCTCGCCAAGCGCCTGGGCAAGGAGGCCTCGGACCCGAATGAGAACATGGATGAAATACCTGCTGGCAACCCTGTTGTCGATCCCGTTGGCTTCGGCGACGCCTCATCAGGGTGAGCCCCTGTCGCTGAACTTCCAGGATGTTGAGGTGCGAGCAGTGCTGCAGGTGCTGGCTGACTACGCCGGCGTCAACCTGGTCGCCAGTGATGCAGTACAAGGCAGTGTCACTTTGCGTTTGCAGGATGTGCCGTGGGATCAGGCGCTTGATCTGGTGCTGCGCAGCAAGGGCCTGTCCCGGCGTCAGGAGGGCAATGTGCTGTTGGTGGCGCCTGCAGCCGAGTTTGCCACGCAATCAGCAGACGCCCGTGTGAGTCAGGTGCTGGATGGGCACCTGCAGCCACTGCGTCGGGAGCTGCTGCCCATTCACCACGCCAAGGCCGCCGATTTGGCGCAGTTGCTGCAGACAAGTCTGGAGGGTGACGGCATCCCCACGGGTAGCCTGAGTGTCGATGAGCGCACCAATACGCTGGTGGTGTATCTGCCCGCTGAGCGCCTGGCCGAGTTGCGCCAGTTGGTGGCGCAGTTGGATGTGCCGGTGCGCCAGGTAGCGATCGAGGCGCGTATCGTCGAGGCTAACGTCGATTACGAGAAAAGCCTGGGGGTACGCTGGGGTGGGCCGCTGTACGGCGAGAAGCTGCGGCCTGGCAAGGAACTGTTCGTCGACCTCGGCCTGGAGCGTGCCGGCAGCAGTATCGGTCTTGGTTTGTTGCGCGGTGACGTGTTGCTGGACCTGGAACTCAGTGCCATGGAAAAAAGCGGCAACGGCGAAATCATTTCGCAGCCCAAGGTGGTCACGGCTGACAAGGAAACGGCGAGGATCCTCAAGGGTACCGAGGTGCCTTACCAGGAAACGAGCCAAAGCGGCGCTACCTCGGTATCGTTTCGCGAAGCCTCGCTGTCGCTGGAAGTAACGCCACAGATCACTCCGGACAACAAGGTGATCATGACCGTCAGGGTGACCAAGGACGAGCCGGATTACGTCAATGCCTTGAACAACGTACCGCCGATCCGCAAGAACGAGGTCAATGCCAAGGTTCGTGTGGCTGACGGCGAAACGATCGTGATCGGTGGCGTCTACTCGACTTCGCAAAACAATGTAGTCGACAAGGTGCCATTTTTCGGCGATCTGCCGTATGTTGGGCGGCTGTTTCGACGCGATGCATTACAAGAGAAAAAATCCGAGCTGCTGGTCTTCCTGACTCCGCGTATCATGAGTGACCAGGCGATTGCTGTGAGTCGTTGATTCTGTGCGAAATTTGATACTTGTGGGGCCCATGGGCGCTGGTAAAAGCACCATCGGACGCCTGTTGGCCAAAGAGCTGCGCCTGCTGTTCAAGGATTCCGACAAGGAAATCGAACTGCGATGCGGCGCAAACATCCCGTGGATTTTCGACAAGGAAGGCGAGCCGGGTTTCCGTGATCGCGAGCAAGCGATGATCGCCGAGCTGTGCGCGCTCGACGGTGTGGTTCTGGCCACCGGCGGTGGCGCGGTGATGCGAGAGGCTAACCGCCGGGCGCTGCATCAGGGTGGCCGGGTGATCTACCTGCATGCTTCGGTCGAGCAGCAAGTCGGTCGCACTGCGCGCGACCGCAATCGCCCGCTGCTGCGCACGGCCAATCCCGAGGCGACCTTGCGCACCTTGCTGGAAACCCGTGACCCGCTCTACCGCGAGATCGCCGACCTGGTGGTTGAAACCGACGAGCGGCCACCACGCATGGTGGTGATCGATATTCTCGAGCGCTTGCAGCAGTTGCCGCCCCGTTAACCCGGGACTATTCTCGGCTTCCAGCGCCGAGGCGAGGCTCAACGTTACCGCGCAGGTCGCCGGATGGCGCCGCGCCCAAGTACATTGTGGGGATACATGCAGACACTAAAGGTCGACCTGGGCGAGCGTAGCTACCCGATCTACATTGGCGAAGGCCTGCTGGACCAGCCCGAGCTGCTGGCACCGCACATCGCGGGTCGGCAGGTTGCCATCGTTTCCAACGAGACCGTCGCGCCGCTGTATCTCGAACGCCTGAGCAAGGCCCTCGGTGCCTACTCGGTACTGCCAGTGGTGTTGCCCGATGGTGAAGCCCACAAGAACTGGGAAACATTGCAACTGATCTTCGATGGCCTGCTGACAGCCCGCCATGATCGTCGTACGACTGTGGTCGCTCTGGGTGGGGGCGTGATTGGTGACATGGCTGGTTTCGCTGCCGCCTGCTACCAGCGCGGCGTCGACTTCATCCAGGTGCCGACTACCCTGTTGTCTCAGGTCGACTCTTCCGTGGGTGGCAAGACCGGCATCAATCATCCGCTGGGCAAGAACATGGTCGGTGCTTTCTATCAGCCCAATGCGGTGCTGATCGATACCACCAGCCTCAAGACCCTGCCAGCGCGCGAGCTGTCTGCAGGCCTGGCTGAAGTGATCAAGTACGGGCTGATTTGCGACAAGCCGTTCCTCGCCTGGCTCGAAGACAATATGCAGGCACTGCGTGCCCTCGATTCGGCAGCCCTGACCGAGGCCATCCGCCGTTCTTGCGCGGCCAAGGCTGCAGTGGTGGGGGCCGACGAGCGCGAGTCTGGCGTACGGGCCACGCTGAACCTGGGGCATACCTTTGGGCATGCTATCGAAACCCATATGGGCTATGGCGTGTGGCTGCACGGCGAAGCCGTGGCGGCGGGCACAGTGATGGCTCTGGAAATGTCCATGCGCCTTGGCTGGATCGATCAGGCTGAGCGCGATCGTGGGATCCGCCTGTTGCAGGACGCAGGTTTGCCGGTGGTGCCACCACAGGAAATGACCCCGGCGCATTTCATGGAGCACATGGCGGTCGACAAGAAGGTGCTCGACGGCCGTTTGCGTCTGGTGCTGCTGCGCCAGATGGGCGAGGCCGTGGTGACCGACGACTATTCGAAAGAGATTCTCCAGGCCACGCTGTCGGCGGATTACCGCGCGATCGTGGCCCAGCTTTGAGGTTGTGACAGCGCAATGACAAGTTTGCATGCCGATGAGGCCTTTCTCGACCATTACCAGTTGAGCCATGATCCGTTCGCGCCCCGCGTACCTGGCTTCAAGTTCTTCCCGGCCCAGCGCAAGCCCGTGCTTGGCCAACTGCACCACCTGGCGCGCTATAGCCAGTTGATGCTGGTGGTCAGTGGCCCATTGGGCAGCGGCAAGTCGCTGCTGCGCCAGGCCCTGGTGGCCAGTACCAACAAGCAGGCTGTGCAAAGTGTGGTGGTGTCAGCCCGCAGCGCCAGCGATGCCTCCAGTATGCTCGCGCAGGTCGCGCAGGAGTTGGGTGTCGCCCAGCCCGAGGTGCAGGCGATCCTGTCGAAGGTGGTGCAACTGGCACTGACCGGGCAGGAAGTGTATTTGCTGGTGGACGATGCGGAACAACTCGACGAGTCTGCACTCCAAGCGTTGCTGGAATTGGCGGCGGGGGTACCTGAAGGGCGTCCGCACGTGTTTCTGTTCGGTGAGCCATCGCTGATTGCCGGGCTGGACGAGCTCAATGTCGAGGAAGAGCGGTTCCACATCATCGAGCTTGCGCCCTACAGTGAAGAAGAAACCCGCGAGTATCTGGAGCAGCGCCTGGAAGGGGCAGGCCGGGGCATCGAGGTGTTCAGCCGTGAACAGATCGCCGATATCCATGAAAACTCCGACGGCTGGCCTGGCAACATCAATCAGGTCGCCCGTGACACTTTGATCGAAACCATGATCGCCAGCCGCTCGACGGCCAAGCGACCAACCATGGGGTTCAAGATGCCTACAAAACATGTACTCGCGTTGTCCGCTGTGGTCGTGGTTGCCGTTGCGGCCGCGGTATTGATGCCCAAGAAAGGCGACAAGGCCCCTGCCGAAGCGCCGGCCGCCCAAGCCCAGTTGCCGCTGGGCGATGGCAAGCAGGGCGCTGCCATCGAGTTCTCTGGCTCTTCCCAGCCAATGCCGCTGCCTCTGGTTGGCCAGTCGCAGCCGGTGATGCGCGAACCGCTGGCCCAAGCCGCAGGCATGGGCGAGGGTGAAGAGGGAAGCCCGGCTGGCGACACCGCGCTGCAGCCTGGCAACCCGCCACCTACCGTGACCACCATCGCCCCGCCACAAGGTGTGCCGGCTGGCCCGGCGCCTGCCCAGTCGGTTGCGCCTGCGCCGAAACCTGTCGCAACCCAGCCCGTCAAGCCGGTTGCACCTGTAAAGCCAGCACCAGCGCCGACCCAGGTCGCCGTGGCCAAGCCGGCCCCCAAAGCTGCCGAAAAACCAGCCGCCGCTAGCGCTGGTAATGGTGGCTGGTATGTCGGGCAGAAGCCTGGCAACTATGTGGTGCAGATCCTCGGAACCAGCTCCGAAGCGTCGGCCCAGGCTTACGTCAAGGCCCAGGGTGGCGACTATCGCTACTTCAAGAAAACCCTGCAGGGCAAGCCCCTGTACGTCGTGACTTACGGCAGTTTCGCCAACCGTGACGCAGCGGTTGCGGCAATCAAGAACTTGCCAGCGAAGGTCCAGGCTGGTAAACCTTGGCCACGTACCGTCGCCAGCGTCCAACAAGAGCTGGCCGCGGCCCGCTGATACCTTCCGGGCGGCATCACCCCGCCGCCCAGTAGCTAAGCGAATTCTAGCTTTCGACTAGCCTGCTGCGCCCGAGCGCGGCAGGCTTTTCTGTCCCGGACTGCCGGCCACAAGCCCCTAGTTGCAGTCATGGCTGAAACGCTTCAGACTCGAGTCAAGCCGCTATCACGGCGCATGGCGCAAAAACATTCAAAATTGCGACATAAATTTTCAATGCCGAGACATGAAAATTTGTGGGCATCGCTGTCGCTGTGCAACAATGGTTTTCCATGACCACCGCAAAAAAGCTGGCGTTTGATCGGCGTGGATGGTAAGTGGTTGTTAAAAAAGAGATTTACCTCCGTTGAGAGGTGAACCTGGTGAGAATGTGTCTATGAAAACAGGTCTGTACCATCCCGAAGAATTCAAGGACAACTGTGGTTTTGGCCTGATCGCCCATATGACGGGCGTGCCGAGCCACCACCTTCTGCAAACTGCCATGCAGGCGTTGACGTGCATGACCCACCGCGGCGGCATCAATGCCGACGGCAAGACCGGTGACGGTTGCGGTCTGCTCATGCAGAAGCCCGATCAGTTCCTGCGAGCCGTGGCCCAGGAGCACTTCGCTGTCGAGCTGCCCAAGCAGTACGCCGTCGGCATGGTGTTCTTCAACCAGGACCCGGTCAAAGCCGAAGCTGCCCGCGCCAACATGGACCGCGAGATCCTCGCCGCCGGCCTGAAACTGGTCGGCTGGCGCAAGGTGCCGATCGACACCAGCGTACTCGGCCGCCTGGCCCTGGAGCGCCTGCCGCAGATCGAGCAGGTGTTCATTGGCGGTGAAGGCCTGAGCGATCAGGAATTCGCCATCAAGCTGTTTAGCGCCCGTCGTCGTTCGTCGGTGGCCAACGCCCATGACGCCGACCACTACATCTGCAGCTTCTCGCACAAGACCATCATCTACAAAGGCCTGATGATGCCGCGCGATCTCGCGGCGTTTTACCCAGACCTGGGTGACGAGCGCCTGCAAACCGCGATCTGCGTGTTCCACCAGCGCTTCTCCACCAACACCCTGCCGAAATGGCCGCTGGCGCAGCCGTTCCGCTTCCTCGCCCACAACGGCGAGATCAACACCATCACCGGCAACCGTAACTGGGCCGTGGCTCGTCGCACCAAGTTCGCCAACGACCAGATCCCCGACCTCGAAGAGCTCGGCCCGCTGGTCAACCGCGTCGGTTCCGACTCGTCGAGCATGGACAACATGCTGGAGCTGATGGTTACCGGTGGCATCGACCTGTTCCGCGGCGTGCGCATGCTGGTACCGCCAGCATGGCAGAACGTCGAGACCATGGACGCCGACCTGCGCGCCTTCTACGAATACAACTCCATGCACATGGAGCCGTGGGATGGTCCGGCCGGTATCGTCATGACCGAAGGCCGCCACGCGGTGTGCCTGCTCGACCGTAACGGTCTGCGCCCGGCGCGCTGGGTGACCACCACCAATGGCTACATCACCATCGCCTCGGAAATCGGCGTATGGGGCTATCAGCCTGAGGAAGTGCTGGCCAAGGGCCGTGTCGGCCCGGGCCAGATCCTTGCCGTGGACACCGAAACCGGCCAGATTCTCGACACCGACGCCATCGACAACCGCCTGAAGTCGCGGCACCCATACAAGCGCTGGTTGCGTCAGCACGCTACGCGTATCCAGGCGACACTGACCGACGACCAGGGCGTGGCCAGCTACGACGCTGACCAGCTCAAGCAATACATGAAGATGTTCCAGGTTACCTTCGAAGAGCGTGACCAGGTGCTGCGCCCGTTGGGTGAGCAGGGCCAGGAAGCCGTTGGTTCGATGGGTGACGACACGCCGATGGCCGTGCTGTCGCAGCGCGTGCGTTCGCCGTACGACTTCTTCCGCCAGCAGTTCGCTCAGGTGACCAACCCGCCGATCGACCCGCTGCGCGAAGCGATCGTGATGTCGCTGGAAATCTGCCTGGGTGCCGAGCGCAACATCTTCCAGGAGTCCCCGGAGCACGCTTCGCGGGTAATCCTAAGCTCGCCGGTCATCTCGCCTGCCAAGTGGCGTTCGCTGATGAACCTGGAGCGCGAAGGCTTCGACCGCCAGCTGATCGACCTCAACTATGAGCAGAGCGTCGGCCTGGAAGCGGCCATCCGCAACATTGCCGACCAGGCCGAAGAAGCTGTGCGTGGGGGCAAGACCCAGCTGGTGCTGAGCGACCGTTATATCGCCCCGGGCAAGCTGCCGGTGCACGCGTCGCTGGCCGTTGGTGCCGTGCATCACCGCCTGACCGAACAGGGTCTGCGTTGCGACAGCAACATCCTGGTGGAAACCGCTACCGCCCGTGATCCGCATCACTTCGCCGTGCTGCTGGGCTTCGGTGCCTCGGCCGTTTACCCGTACCTGGCGTATGAAGTACTGGCTGACCTGATCCGTACCGGCGAAGTGCTGGGCGACCTGGACGAAGTGTTCAAGTACTACCGCAAGGGTATTTCCAAGGGCCTGCTGAAGATCCTGTCGAAGATGGGGATCTCCACCATCGCCTCGTACCGCGGTGCACAGCTGTTCGAAGCCATCGGCCTGGCCGAGGAAGTGGTGGGCCTGAGCTTCAAGGGCGTGTCCAGCCGCATCAAGGGTGCGCGCTTCGAAGACCTGGAAAACGACCAGAAGCTGCTGGCGGCCGAAGCCTGGAGCGCGCGCAAGCCGATCCAGCAAGGTGGCCTGCTGAAGTTCGTCCACGGTGGCGAATACCACGCCTACAACCCGGACGTGGTCAACACCCTGCAAGCGGCCGTGCAGCAGGGCGACTACGCCAAGTTCAAGGAATACACCACGCTGGTGGACCAGCGCCCGGTGTCGATGATCCGTGACTTGCTCAAAGTGAAGGTGGCCGACCAGCCGCTGGCGCTGGAGCAGATCGAGCCGCTGGAGGCGATTCTCAAGCGCTTTGACTCGGCGGGGATCTCGCTGGGTGCACTGTCGCCGGAAGCTCACGAAGCGCTGGCCGAGGCCATGAACCGCCTGGGCGCCCGCTCCAACTCTGGTGAAGGCGGCGAAGACCCGTCGCGCTATGGCACCATCAAGAGTTCGAAGATCAAGCAGGTGGCCACCGGCCGTTTTGGTGTGACTCCGGAGTACCTGGTCAACGCCGAAGTGCTGCAGATCAAGGTTGCCCAGGGCGCCAAGCCCGGTGAGGGCGGCCAGTTGCCGGGCGGAAAGGTCAACGGCCTGATCGCCAAGCTGCGTTATGCGGTGCCTGGCGTGACCCTGATCTCGCCACCTCCACACCACGACATCTACTCGATCGAAGATCTGGCCCAGCTAATCTACGACCTCAAACAGGTCAACCCGCAGGCGCTGGTATCGGTCAAGCTGGTAGCCGAAGCGGGCGTGGGCACCATCGCCGCTGGTGTGGCCAAGGCCTATGCCGACCTGATTACCATCTCCGGTTACGACGGTGGTACCGGTGCTTCGCCGCTGACCTCGATCAAGTATGCCGGCGCCCCTTGGGAGCTGGGCCTGGCGGAAACCCACCAGACCCTGCGCGGCAACGACCTGCGCGGCAAGGTGCGGGTGCAGACCGACGGCGGCCTGAAAACCGGCCTGGACGTGATCAAGGCGGCCATCCTCGGTGCCGAAAGCTTCGGCTTTGGTACCGCGCCAATGATTGCCCTGGGCTGCAAGTACCTGCGCATCTGCCACCTGAACAACTGCGCCACCGGCGTGGCCACCCAGAACGACAAGCTGCGCAAGGACCACTACATCGGCACCGTCGACATGGTGATCAATTTCTTCACCTTCGTCGCCGAAGAAACCCGCGAGTGGTTGGCCAAGCTGGGCGTGCGCAGCCTTGGCGAGCTGATCGGCCGTACCGACCTGCTCGATGTGCTGCCAGGTGACACCGAACGCCAGCAGTACCTGGACCTGTCGCCGCTGCTGGGCAGCTCGCACATTCCGGCGGACAAACCGCAGTTCTGCGAGGTCGACAAGAACCCGCCGTTCGACCTGGGCGAGTTGGCCGAGAAGATGGTTGATATGGCCATGCCGGCCATCCGAGACCAGGCGGGCGGCGAGTTCAGCCTCGACATCTGCAACTGCGACCGCTCCATTGGTGCGCGTGTGTCGGGCGAAATCGCCCGTCTGCACGGCAACCAGGGCATGGCCGCGGCGCCGATCACCTTCCGCTTCAAGGGTACTGCGGGCCAGAGCTTTGGCGTGTGGAACGCCGGTGGACTGAACCTGCACCTGGAAGGCGACGCCAACGATTACGTCGGCAAAGGCATGACCGGTGGCAAGGTCACCATCGTGCCGCCAGCCGGCAGCCCGTTCGAAACCCAGCACAGCGCCATCGTCGGCAACACCTGCCTGTACGGTGCCACTGGCGGCAAGTTGTTTGCCGCAGGTACTGCGGGCGAGCGCTTCGCTGTTCGTAACTCCGGCGCCCATGCTGTTGTCGAGGGCACTGGCGATCACTGCTGTGAATACATGACCGGTGGCTTTGTCTGCATTCTGGGCAAGACCGGTTACAACTTCGGTTCTGGCATGACTGGCGGCTTTGCCTACGTGCTCGACATGGACAATAGCTTCGTCGACAAGCTCAACCACGAGCTGGTGGAAATCCAGCGTATCAGTGGCGAAGCGATGGAGGCCTACCGTAGCCACCTGGCGCGTGTCCTTGCCGAGTATGTGGATGAGACCGGCAGCGAGTGGGGGCGTGAGCTCTCGGAGAACCTGGACGACTACGTGCGGCGCTTCTGGCTGGTCAAGCCGAAGGCAGCCAACCTGAAGCAACTGCTGTCCAGCACCCGTGCCAACCCGCAGTAAAAACAGCTGCAAGTGGCAAGCCCCGAGCTGCAAGTAAATGGCAGTTCGAGGTTTGCCCGGCTTAAGTGATCGTCTTGCGGCTTGCAGCTTGTAGCTTGCAGCTGCTGTAAAGAGGTTTTGAAAAATGGCTGAACGTCTGAACAACGACTTCCAGTTCATCGAAGTGGGCCGAAAGGACCCGAAAAAAAAGCTGCTGCGCCAGCGCAAGAAGGAGTTCGTGGAAATCTACGAACCGTTCAAGCCGCAGCAGTCCGTAGAGCAGGCGCACCGCTGCCTGGGCTGCGGTAATCCGTATTGCGAGTGGAAGTGCCCGGTACACAACTTCATCCCCAACTGGTTGAAGCTGGTCTCCGAAGGCAACATCCTGGCCGCGGCGGAGCTGTCGCACCAGACCAACACCCTGCCGGAAGTATGCGGCCGTGTTTGCCCGCAAGACCGCCTGTGCGAAGGGGCCTGTACCCTGAACGACGGCTTCGGCGCGGTGACCATCGGCTCGGTGGAGAAGTACATCACCGACACCGCCTTCGCCATGGGCTGGCGTCCGGACATGTCCAAGGTCAAGCCAACCGGCAAACGCGTCGCCATCATCGGCGCCGGCCCGGCGGGCCTGGGCTGCGCCGACGTGCTGGTGCGCGCTGGGGTAACCCCGGTGGTGTTCGACAAGAACCCGGAAATCGGCGGCCTGCTGACCTTTGGCATCCCCGAGTTCAAGCTGGAAAAGACCGTGCTCAGCAACCGCCGCGAAGTCTTCACCGGCATGGGCATCGAGTTCCGCCTGAACACCGAGGTGGGCAAGGACGTGACCATGGAACAGCTGCTCGCCGAGTACGATGCAGTGTTCATGGGCATGGGTACCTACACCTACATGAAGGGCGGCTTCCCGGGCGAGGACCTGCCGGGCGTGCATGACGCACTGGACTTCCTGATCGCCAACGTCAACCGCAACCTGGGCTTCGAGAAGTCGCCGGAAGACTTCGTCGACATGCAGGGTAAGAAAGTGGTGGTGCTGGGCGGTGGTGACACCGCGATGGACTGCAACCGTACCTCGATCCGTCAGGGCGCCAAGGCGGTGACCTGTGCTTATCGTCGTGACGAAGCCAACATGCCGGGTTCGCGCAAAGAGGTGAAGAACGCCAAGGAAGAGGGCGTGAAGTTCCTCTACAACCGCCAACCCATTGCCATTGTGGGTGAGGACAGGGTCGAAGGCGTCAAAGTGGTCGAGACCCGCCTGGGCGAGCCTGATGCCCGTGGCCGCCGCAGCCCTGAGCCCATTCCGGGCTCCGAAGAGATCCTGCCGGCAGATGCCGTGGTGATCGCTTTCGGCTTCCGCCCGAGCCCCGCGCCGTGGTTTGAGCAGCATGGTATTCAGTTGGACAGCCAGGGCCGTGTGGTTGCCCCGGAGAAGGGCCAGTTCAAGCATCAGACCAGCAACCCGAAAGTGTTTGCCGGTGGCGACATGGTGCGTGGTTCGGACCTGGTGGTGACTGCGATCTTCGAAGGGCGTACGGCCGCCGAGGGTATCCTCGACTACCTAGAAGTCTGATTGGCGACCTATTCGCGGGCATGCCCGCTCCCGCAGGTTTAAGCGCAGAACCTGTGGGAGCGGGCATGCCCGCGAAGCTTTTGTATACAAAAACGCTTGATCTGTGGCATCCAATAGACAAAACACATGGCCATGGCCGTGCCTTTTGCGCTGGTGTCTGAGAAAATGCCCGCACTATTTTTCCGGATGCCGACATGACTGCCCTGAAGAACGATCGTTTCCTGCGTGCTCTGCTCAAGCAACCCGTAGACGTCACCCCGGTGTGGATGATGCGCCAGGCCGGCCGCTACCTGCCGGAGTACCGCGCCAGCCGCGCCAAGGCCGGTGACTTCATGAGCCTGTGCATGAACCCGCAGTTCGCCTGCGAGGTCACCCTGCAGCCGCTGGACCGCTACCCGCTGGACGCGGCGATCCTGTTCTCGGACATCCTCACCATTCCCGATGCCATGGGCCTGGGTCTGTACTTCGAAACCGGCGAAGGCCCGCGTTTCAAGAAGGTCATCAGCACCCCCGCCGACATCGAAGCGCTGCCAGTCCCGGACCCACAGAAAGACCTTGGCTACGTGATGGACGCGGTCAGCACCATTCGCCGTGAGCTCAATGGTCGTGTGCCGCTGATCGGCTTCTCCGGCAGCCCGTGGACCCTGGCCACTTACATGGTCGAAGGCGGCTCGTCGAAAGACTTCCGCAAGACCAAGGCCATGGCCTACGACAACCCGCAAGCCCTGCACCTGCTGCTGGACAAGCTGGCCCAGTCGGTCACCAGCTACCTTAACGGCCAGATCCTGGCCGGCGCCCAGGCCGTGCAGATCTTCGACACCTGGGGCGGCAACCTGTCGGCGGCGGCCTACCAGGAGTTCTCACTGGCCTACATGCGCAAGATCGTCAGCGGTCTGATCCGCGAGCACGAGGGGCGCAAGGTGCCGGTGATCCTGTTCACCAAGAATGGCGGCTTGTGGCTGGAAAGCATCGCCGACGCAGGTGCCGACGCGCTGGGCCTGGACTGGACCTGCGAGATCGGCGATGCCCGTCGCCGCGTGGGTGACAAAGTAGCCTTGCAAGGCAACATGGACCCGACCGTGTTGTACGCCAAGCCCGAGGCCATCCGCAAGGAGGTGGCGCGCATCCTGGCCAGTTATGGCCACGGCACCGGCCATGTATTCAACCTCGGCCACGGCATCACACCGGAAGTTGACCCGGAACATGCGGGTGCATTCATCAACGCCGTGCACGAACTGTCTGCGCAGTACCACCAGTGACTTGATGCACTGCACAGTAAACCCGGCTTCGATGCCGGGTTTTTTGTACGTTAAGTTTGAATTCAGCGATCGTCTCTAATCTGGTCCCATCGAAACCGAAACAGGACCCGATTATCATGAAAATCCGTTATCTCGCCCTCATCTTCGCTCCCTTGTTCAGCACTGGCGCATTTGCCGCTGGCTACACCGGCCCTGGCGCCCAGTCGGTAACCACTGTTGCCGCCGCCAATGACGCTGCCGATGACACCCCGGTTGTACTGCAGGGGTTCGTGACCAAGAAGATCAACAACGACGACAAGTACGAGTTCAAGGACAACACCGGCACCATCACTGTCGAGATCGACGATGAGGACCTGCCGCCGACGCCGTTCAACGACAAGACCAAGGTGAAGCTGACCGGTGAGGTGGAAAAGCACCTGATGAGCCGGGAAGTGGATGTGGATATTGTCGAGATCATCAACTGATCTGATGGCCTCTTCGTGGGCACGCCCGCTCCCGCAGGTTGTGGGCGCGGGCGTGCCCACGAATGCATCACACCGTTTTGGGTGGTAGCTTGCTCAAGTGCAACGCCACCAGCAATGCCGCCGCCAGCAAGCTGCCAATGAACAGCCCGATCCCGTTCCAGCCCCACTGGTGCCAGAACACTCCGCCCGCCGTACCGGCCACGCTGGAGCCGGCGTAGTAGCAGAACAGGTATAGCGACGACGCCTGTCCCTTGGCCTTCAGCGCCCGGCGGCCGATCCAGCTGCTGGCCACCGAGTGCGCACCAAAGAAGCCGAAGGTGAACACCAGCATGCCCACGATCACCATCACCAGTGGACTGGCCAGTGTCATCAGCAAGCCACTCGCCATTACCACGATGCTGGCCCAGAACACCTTGCGCCGGCCCAGTTTGTCCGCCAGGGCGCCGACCTGTGCCGAACTGTAGATGCCTGACAGGTAGACCACCGACAGCAAGCCGACCAGTGCCTGGTTCATGTGGTAGGGCTCGGCCAGCAGGCGGTAGCCGATGTAGTTGAACAAGGTGACGAAGGCGCCCATCAGCAGAAAGGCTTCAAGGAACAGCCAGGGCAGGCCGGCGTCCTTGAAGTGCATGACAAAACCGTCCAGCAGGCTGCGCGGGTTCATCGTCTGTGCGCGAAAATTGCGTGACTCCGGCAGCACCTTCCAGAACACCAGCGCAGCCACCAGGGCCAGGCCGCCAATGGTCAGCATCGCCGTGTGCCAGCTGACGAAGTCGATCAATACGCCCGTGATGAGCCGCCCGCTCATGCCGCCAATCGCGTTGCCGCCGATGTACAGGCCCATGGCCAGGCCAATGTGCTGCGGGTGGATCTCTTCGCTCAGGTAGGTCATCGCCACTGCTGCCAGGCCGCTCAGCGACAGGCCGACCAAGGCGCGGGTGGCCAGTACCAGCTCCCAGCTGGGCATCACGGCGCTGGCCAAGGTGGACAGGGCGGCGCAGACCAGCGCGAACACCATCACGGGCTTGCGTCCGATGCGGTCAGAAATGGGGCCGGTGATCAGCAGGCCGAACGCCAGCATGGCGGTGGACACCGACAGCACCAGGCTGCTCTGTGCCGCGTTGATGGCAAACTCACTGGATAGCAGAGGCATCATCGGCTGTACGCAGTACAGCAAGGCGAAGGTGGCGAACCCGCCGCTGAACAAGGCCAGCACGGTTTTCATGAAGGCGGGTGTGCCTTTTTCGATCCACATTTCGCTCAGGATGGCAGGCTTTGGCTCAAGGAGGAGGGGGGCTACTGCAGTTTTCACGGGAGGGTACCTCTGGCGCAATGAAAAAAGCATATAGCTGCCTAACGATTAGATCCAATATATTGTTCGACCTATTTGAGACGTCTGGCGACTTATTTGGAGCGGATCATGGAACTGCGTCATCTGCGTTACTTCATTGCTGTGGCCGAAGAGCTGCACTTTGGCCGCGCCGCCCAGCAGTTGGGTATTTCCCAGCCGCCCTTGAGCCAGCAGATCCAGGCTCTGGAGCAGGAGCTAGGGGCCCGGCTGTTCGAGCGTACCAACCGTCGTGTCGAACTGAGCGAGGCCGGTCGATTGTTCCTCGAGGAAGCGCGCCAGGTATTGGCGCAGGTTGAGAAGGCTGCGGATGTAGCCCGGCGTGCGCAGTTGGGCGAGCTGGGGGAGATGAAAATCGGTTTCACCTCCTCGGCCCCGTTCACCTCGAAAATCCCCAAGGCCATTCATGCCTTCCGTCAGCGCTTTCCGGCGGTGCACTTGAACCTCAAGGAAATGAGCAGCCGTGACGTTGCCGAAGGGGTATTCGACGAGTCCATCGAGGTGGGGTTGATGCGGCCGATGCCGCTGCCGGAGGGGTTAGTGGCCACCGAGTTGTTCCGAGAACCGTTGGTGGCGGTGATCAATGCCTCGCATCCGCTGGCCGAAGGCACTGAGCAAGGCGTCTACATGGCGGCGTTGGCCCCTGAGCCCTTCGTGTTCTTCCCGCGCAGTTATGGCAGCGGTTTGCATGCACAATTGCTGAGCCTGGCGCGGCATGCGGGTTTCAGCCCCCATTTTGCGCAAGAGGCAGGTGAAGCGATGACCATCATCGGTCTGGTCTCGGCGGGGCTGGGGGTGTCGGTGTTGCCGGCTTCGTTCCAGCGCATGCGCATAGAAGGGGTGGTGTACCGTACCTTGCTCGATGAAGAGGCGATGACGGCGGTGTGGCTGGTGCAGCGCGAGCGCGGTCATTCGGTGATGGCCAAGGCATTTACCGAGTTGTTGACAGGACAGGTGGTCGGTCAGGCGTGATGCCGGTCAAATGGCACTGGTCATTGCCCCCATGCCGCCACATACTCGGGCATTCGTTGATACACGGAGGTCAAGCATGCGGCGCGTGGTGTTCAATCAAAAAGGTGGCGTAGGCAAGTCGAGCATTGCCTGCAACCTGGCGGCGGTCAGTGCCAATGAAGGTTACCGGACCTTGTTGATCGACCTGGATGCCCAGGCGAACTCGACCCAATACCTCACCGGCCTGACCGGCGAGGACATCCCCATGGGCATTGCCGATTTCTTCAAGCAAAGCCTTTCCAGCGGGCCGTTCAGCAAGAAGAACAAGGTCGATATCTACGAAACCCCGTTCGACAACCTGCATGTGGTCACCGCCACTGCCGAGCTGGCCGACCTGCAGCCGAAGCTGGAGGCCAAGCACAAGATCAACAAGCTGCGTAAGCTGCTCGACGCACTGGACGAGGATTACGAGCGGATCTATATCGATACCCCGCCGGCACTGAACTTCTACGCAGTTTCTGCGCTGATCGCTGCTGATCGCGTGCTGATCCCCTTTGACTGCGACAGCTTCTCTCGCCAGGCCTTGTATGGCCTGTTGGCCGAGATCGAAGACCTCAAGGAAGACCACAACGAAGACCTGATGGTCGAAGGCATCGTGGTCAACCAGTTCCAGTCACGTGCCAGCCTGCCACAGCAGATGCTCGACGAACTGCTGGCCGAAGGGTTGCCGGTGCTGCCGGTGTACTTGGGCAGTTCGGTGAAAATGCGCGAATCGCATCACGCCAGCCTGCCGCTGATTCACCTGGAACCGCGGCACAAGCTGACTCAGCAGTTTGTCGAGTTGCATTCGCTGCTTGAAGAGAACGCTTAAACCCCGTGGCTACGCAGCCACTCCAGCAATGACTGGAGTGGAAACGCCCCGGCTTGGCGGCTAATTTCGCGGCCGTTCTTGAACAGCAGCAGGCTGGGGATCGAGCGTATGCCCAGTTGCCCTGCGAGGTTACGGTTGGCTTCGCTGTCGAGCTTGGCCAGGCGGCAGCGGCCAGCAAGTTGCCGAGCGGTCTCTTCGAAGGTGGGGGCGAATGACTTGCACGGGCCGCACCAGTCGGCCCAGATGTCGACCAGCAGCGGCAGGTCGCCTTTGATCTGGCTGGCGTAGCTGGCTTCAGTCAGTTCGAAGGGGGTGCTCAACAGCACATCCTTTTTGCAGCGACCGCATTTCGGCGCATCGCCCAGGCGCTCGGCGGGCAGGCGGTTGAGGCCGTTGCAGTGGGGGCAGGGGATTACCAGTGGGTCGGTCATTTCATCTCCGGTGTTGGGTTCACGGTTTCCTTGTGGGAGCGGTGCTAATCAGGAAGAGCAGCTGATTTCCAGGTGTTTGCCCCACTCTGGCGGTCGCTCGGCGTAGGCCTGCATCCCGGGCTGCTCCTCAAAAGGTCTGGCCAGGACTTGGTGCAGCCGTCGAACTTCACTGTAATCCCCCGCCTCGGCCGCTTCGATGGCTTTCTGCGCCAGGTAGTTGCGCAGCACGTACAGCGGGTTCACCGCATGCATCCGCTCACGGCGGCCTTCGGCATTGCCGGGTTCACGCCCACAGCGGGCCAGGTAGTCTGCGCCCCAGGCATCGAAACCGGCCAGGTCGATAAAGTCATCACGCACTACCTGCAGTGCCTCAGCCACCGGCTGCTCACCCAGTTTGCGGAAGAACAGGTTGTAGTCCACGCCACCGCGTTGCATGCACTGCAGCAGGCGCTCGACCAGCCCCATGTCGTCATCTTCGGCCGTGGTCAGCCCCAGGCGCCGGCGCATCAGGTCCAGGTAATGGGCCTGGTACAGCGGCAGGAACAGGCCCAACGCTTCCTTCAGCGGCTCAACTTCGATCACGGTGGTCAGTGCCTGGGCCAGCGCGCTGAGGTTCCAGTGGGCGATGGGCACCTGGTTGGCGTAGCTGTAGCGGCCACGGTCGTCGGAGTGGTTGCAGATGAAGTTGGCATCGAAGTCGTCCAGAAACGCGTACGGGCCGAAGTCGAAGGTGATGCCGAGGATCGACATGTTGTCGGTGTTCATCACGCCGTGGCAGAAGCCATACGCCTGCCAGCGGGCGATCAGTTCGGCATTGCGCTCGACGATGGTGCGGAACATGGCCAGGTAGGGCTGCTCGGCGTCACTGCATTCGGGATAGTGTTGTTCGAGCACGTGGTCGATCAACACGCGCTGCTGCTCGGGCTGCTTGGTGTAGTAGAAGTACTCGAAATGGCCGAAACGCACATGGCTCTGCGCCAGACGCGTCAGCATGGCCGCGCTTTCACGGGTTTCGCGCCACACCGGGGTGCTGGAACCGATCACGCACAGCGCCCGGCTGGTGGCGATGCCCAGGGCGTGCAAGGCTTCGGAAGCGAGGAACTCGCGGATCGACGAGCGCAGCACAGCGCGCCCATCACCCATACGGGAGTAGGGGGTCTGGCCGGCGCCCTTGAGGTGCAGGTCCCAGTGTTCGCCAGCGTCGTTGAGCACTTCGGCCAGCAGCAGGCCACGGCCGTCGCCCAGACGTGGGTTGTACGAGCCGAACTGGTGGCCGGAATAAACCATCGCCCGAGGGTCGGCCTCTTCCCACAGCTTGTGGCCGCTGAACAGCTCGGCGAACACCGGCAGTTCGGCCTGGGCGGGGTCGAGGTCGAGCAAGGCCATGGCCGACTCGCTCGCTACCACCAGGCGCGGGTCTGCAATGGGTTCGGGCAGCACCTGGGTGGAGAACGCATCGCCCAGACGGGCGAAGCGGTTGTCGAAGGTGAGTTGGTCGAGGGCTTTCACGGGACTGCTCCTTGGAATCGGTGCCAATGGGGCCACTTGGCGGCCCTTCGCGGCTGCCCCCCTACAAAGAACATGCAGCGCCTGAAAGCAGTGCGGTCCCTGTGTAGGAGCGGGTTCACCCGCGAACGAGGGCGAAGCCCTCGCAGCCATTTTGCACACAATAAAGTATTCGAGCCTATTCAGGCCGAAGCAGTGCCATCCGATTTCGGCTGTTCCATCGGAATCAATTGCTGCTTGCCGCCCTTCGCGTCCATCAAGAATACCTCTACCTGGCGCACCGAGATCTTGATGTTGTGGACCTTGAACTCGCGGTTGATGTAGCGGTTGATCTCGTCCAGTGTCGGGTTGCGGTCGCCCAGGTCACGGACGTGCATGCGCAGTTCGTGGTCCAGCGAGCTTTCGCCGAAGTTGAGGAAGTACACGATCGGTTCCGGGTCCTTGAGCACGCGTGGGTTCTCATGCGCGCCTTTGAGCAGCAGGTCACGCACCAGGTCGAGGTCTGAGCCATAGTCGATGCCCAGCTTCAGTGTCACCCGGGTGACCGTATCGGTCAGCGACCAGTTGATCAGTTGGCCAGTGATGAAGGTCTTGTTGGGGACGATGATGTCCTTGCGGTCGAAGTCGGTGATGGTGGTGGCACGGATGCGGATCTTGCTTACCGTGCCCGACAGGTTGCCGATGGTGATGGTGTCGCCAATCCGTACCGGGCGCTCGAACAGGATCATGATGCCGGAGATGAAGTTGGCGAAGATTTCCTGCATGCCGAAGCCCAGGCCTACTGACAGCGCGGCCACCAGCCATTGCAGCTTGTCCCAGCTCACCCCGAGGGTCGACAGGGTACTGACGATGCCGATGCCGACGATGGTGTACGACAGCAACGTAGTAGTGGCGTAGGCACTGCCTTGGGCGAGGTTCAGGCGTGACAGCACCAGTACTTCCAGCAGGCCTGGCAAGTTGCCGGCCAGGGCGAAGGTGATGCCGACGATCACCAGTGCGCCGAGCAGGTCGCCGAGGCTGATCGGTACCATGCTGGCGGCGGCGCCGGTGCCGCTGGTGTATTCGTAGAGGACGAAGTTGTTGAGGTAGGCGAACACCGAGATCAGGTCGGCCCATACCCAGTACAGGCCGGCGATGAAGCCGCCGAGCAGGGCCAGGCGGATCAGGCGCAGCGACTGCTGGTTGACCTGTTCGATATCCAGTGTTGGCTCTTCGGTGATGACTTCGCCATCCAGGCCTTCCTTGGCCGCTGCACGCTTGGTCAACGCACGCTGGTAGGCCAGGCGTCGTGCAGCCACCGACAGGCCGCGCACGAAGGCGGCTTCGATCACCAACCAGAACAGCAGCAGGTACAGGGTGTAGATGAGTCGGTCGGTAAGCTTCAGTGCCGTGTAGTAGTAGCCGAAGCACACGGCGACGAACAGGGCGATGGGCAGGGCGGTGAATGCTACGCCCACGGCCCTGCGGAACAGCGAGGTGTCACGGTGTGCCGGGCTGCTGAGCAGCAGGCGACTGAGTAGCCAGGCCATCAGCGCATAGCAGGTCAGTACCACGCCGATGCCCAACACGTCGTCTGCCAGTGCCGAAGGCTGGTGCTCGGCCACCGCCACCACGCCGACCAGTGCCAGCACCACGGTGCCCAAGCGGCGAACCCAGCCGCGCAGGAACTCGACCTGTGGTTTGTGCCAGCGGAAGTGGACTTCCGCCACGCCACCGGGAGCGAGGATGCGATAGGCGGTGTAGAACACCAGCCAGGCCTGGGCCAGCTGCCAGAGTGCGGCGCCCAGGTTGGCGTTCTGCCCACGGGCGTCGATCTGCAGGGCATAGCTGCACAGCGCCAGGCCAAGGCTGACCGGCATCGCCAGCAGAATGTTGATAAGGATTGCCTGGGGCGTGTGCCATTGGCTGTCTCGGCGGAAGTGGCCGATATCCTGGTGCACTTTGCCTAACCGTTGGTAAAGGTATTTGCGCCGCCACAGCAGCGCACCGATCACCAGTAGCAGTGGCAGGAACAGCAGCGGGCGCTGGCTCAGGCCATCGGCCAGCTCTTTCAGGCCGGAACCCCACGGCAGTTTGGCGACTTGGTCGGCCAGGCGCTCTGGCACGTATTGCAGCCAGTCCCAGTCCAGCGGCTTGTTGCTGGGGATCCAGAACATTTGCTCGTCGAGGGTGGTGCGTAGGCTCTGCGCAGTGCCCAGCAGCTGCTTCTGGTTGAGTTGCAGGGTGATCGATTCGTTGAGCAGCGCCGACAGTTCGCGGCTCAGCCGCTCCAGCAGGTCGCTGCGGGTGATGGCTACATCCAGCAGGGCCTTGCGCAGCTGCGGGGTCACATCTTCCTGCGGTTGCGCCGCCAGCAGCTTGTCGACGTAGGTGACCGGGCTGCTCATCTGCTCGCGTTGCTGGTTGACTTCGAACTGGTACAGGCGGGTGTCGGCGATCTGGTCGGCCAGGTCGCGGTCGACCTTCAGGTGCGGCAAGGTCTGTTTCTGCTTATAAAGGATCTTCGACAGTAGCAGGCTTCCCTTGAGCACGTTGATCTGCTCGTCAAGCGCCTGGTCGGCCTGGGTCAGGCTGTCGAGCTGCTGCTTGGTGCGCAGGTTCTGCTGGGTCAATTCGTTGAGGCGATCGGTGCTTTTGAGCAGGTAGTCGGAAAGCTTGAGGTTGATCGCGCTCTCAGTGGCCAGCAGGCTGCTGCCGCCGGCCTTCTGAGCCTCGATCGACTGCTGGGTGACGGCTTCCTGGGACTGGGCCAGGCGTTTGTCGTTGATCAGCGTCTGCAGGTCCTGGATTTCCTGCTCCAGGCGCGCAGCACGCTCGACCAGCAGGTCATGACGCGCATTGCCGAGGTCTTGCAGCACGCTGTTGCCGGCCAGCTCCTGGCGGCGCAGCAGGGTCAACGCGTTGAGCGAGGCCAGCTCGGCGTTGAGCTGGTTGCGTTGGTCGGCATTGATGGATTTGCCGCCGTCCTTGCCGGTTTTGAGGATGTTGTTGATCTGCTGGCTGCGGGTCTGGCTGCTGCTGATCTCGGCCTGGGCGCGTTCGGGGCGGGTTTGCGAGTTGATGATCAGGCTGTTGGCTTCAGACAGCGCCTTTTGCAGTTCGCCCTGCTGCGTGTTGCGTTCGCTGAGCATCTGTTCAAGCTGTGGCACGGTGAGGTTGGCGTAGCGCTGGGCCACCGGTTGTGCCTTGGTTTCCTTGAGCCTGGCCAACTCCTTCTGGCTGTCACTGGTCTCTTTGGGGGCACTGCTCAACTGCTGCTTCAGTGCAGCAAGCTTCTTCTCGCTATCTTCCTTGGCAGCAAGCAGGCTCAACGTTTGTTCGAGCACCTGCTGCAGCGCCTTCTGGTCTGCCTCGGGCAGCTTGCGCTCGGCGATCTTGTCGAGGCTGTTCTGGATGCTGGCGGTGGTCGGGGCTTCTGCCGCAGTAGCCGCAAAAGAAAGGGACAGGCACAACCCGAGCAGGGCTGTGCGAAGGTACACGCGCAGGGACATAGGCAGGCTACTTGTGGATCCGGCTGAAACGAAGTTTAGAGGAACAATCCTGGTCCGGGTCGCGTTCCTTCGGGGAATCTGACGCCTACTTTCTGGATCTTGTTCCCGTCCATGGTTGCCACGGTCCAGATCGTGCCATGCCATTCGACCTGGTCCCCTACTACTGGAGCGCCTCCGACCTTCTGTCGGATGAACTGCGCCAGCGGCATTTTCGCGTCGAGGCCATCGAGTTTCAGGCCGTACAACGCCGCCACTGCACCCAGTTCGGCATCGCCTTCGAGCACGAAGTCGCCGAAGAAACGCAGGTCCAGGCCACGTTGCGGCGCCTGGCTGAACAGTTTGCCCAAGGCAGGCAGGTTGTGCTCGTGGCCGATCACGCAGAGCATGTCGCCAACTTCCAGCACGGTGCTGCCCGACGGGTGCAGCAGTTGCTCGCCACGGAACAGCGCGGCAATCCGCGTGCCTTCGGGCATTTTCAGTTCGCGCAGGGCGGCACCGATGCACCATTTTTCTGCGCCCAGACGGTAGACGAACATTTCCCACTCGCTGGTGATGTGCACCTCAAGGGCGGAACGGGAGATCGGCGCCGGGTCTGGCGGTACCGTCACCTTCAACAGCTTGGCCATCCACGGCAGGCTGGTGCCTTGCACCAGCAGCGATACCAGCACGATGAAGAAGGCCAGGTTGAAGAACAGTTGGGCGTCTGGCAGGCCCGCCATCAGCGGGAACACCGCCAGAATGATCGGTACCGCACCGCGCAGGCCGACCCACGAAATGAAGCCCTTTTCACGGCCGTGGAAAGCCTTGAACGGCAGCAGGGCAGCAACCACCGACAGTGGCCGCGCCACCAGGATCATCCACAGCGCCAGGCCCAGTGCTGGCAGGGCGATGGGCAGCAGGTCGTGCGGCGTGACCAGCAACCCCAGCACCAGGAACATGCCGATCTGGGCCAGCCAGGCCATGCCGTCGAGCATATGCAGGATGCCATGGCGGCTACGGATCGGCCTGTTGCCCAGCACCAGGCCGCACAGGTATACGGCGAGGAAGCCGCTACCATGCAGGGCGTTGGTCAGCGAAAACACCACGAGGCCGCCGGCCACTACCAGAATGGGGTACAGGCCGCCGGCCAGATTGATGCGGTTGACCAGTTGCAGCATCAGCCAGCCGCCGCCCAGGCCAACCAGCGCGCCGATACCGAACTCACGCAGCACGTGGCCCAGCAGGCTCCAATGCAGGCCGGTCTCGCCGCTGGCGATCATGTCGATCAAGGTGACCGTGAGAAACACCGCCATTGGGTCGTTGCTGCCCGACTCGATCTCGAGGGTAGCAGAAACCCGTTCGTTCAGGCCTTTGCCGCCGAGCAGCGAGAACACTGCAGCGGCGTCGGTGGAGCCGACGATGGCGCCGATCAGCAGGCCCTGGATCAGGCTGAGCTGGAACAGCCAGGCGGCAACCAGGCCGGTGAGGGCGGTGGTGATCATTACCCCGACCGTGGCCAGCGACAGCGCCGGCCAAAGCGCTACGCGAAAGCTTGCTACCCGCGTGCGCAGGCCGCCGTCAAGCAGGATGACGGCCAGTGCCAGGTTGCCCACCAGGTAGGCGGTTGGGTAATTGTTGAAGATGATGCCGCCACCATCGACACCGGCGAGCATGCCGACGGCGAGGATGATGACCAGAATAGGGATACCCAGGCGCGACGACAGCGAGCTGACCAGGATACTTGCACCCACCAGCAATGCGCCGATCAGGAACAGGCTGTTGATGGTGCTTGCATCCAAAGGCAGGTACTCCGAGACAGCGAGGGGGAGGGACTTGGTAGCGCATTTTTCAGCAAAAGCTAGCAGGTCGCGTGCCAATCGATTCTAACCTGAGGCCGACGCAGGCTGTAAAGCGCTACCGCATCGTCGTTGCGGCGTGCGGCTGTAATGTTCGCCCACTGTCAGGCAGCTGAGTAACATGAATGGCAAAGAAACCATTTTCCTCGCCTAGGTGGCTCAGTGCCTGCTCGGGCAATTTCCTGATTTGCACAATCTGGCGCGCCGGGCGGCGGGCCATGTGCTTCGCCACCATGCCACCGCGACAGCGGGGCGAGAGCGGCTGGTCAGGCAGATCAGTGGCAGGGAAGCTTTCTTTGCGCTGCCCGCCTGAGCAAACGTGAAAGGGGCCGCTGTGCGGCCCCTGATCAAGGCCTCAGCCCTGCTTCACTTCACGCATCGGCTTGCCTTTCACTGGTGCATCCCCTGCCACGTAGTACTTGGCGGTGCTGCGCGGCAGTGGCTTGCGACCACGGATCTTGTCCGAAATCTTCTCGGCAATCATGATCGTGGTGGCGTTGAGGTTACCGGTGATGATCAGTGGCATGATCGAGGCATCGACCACGCGCAGGCCCTGCATGCCATGCACGCGGCCTTCGCCATCGACCACGGCCATGTCGTCGGTGCCCATCTTGCACGAGCAGGATGGGTGGAAGGCGGTTTCGGCGTGCTCGCGGATGAACTTGTCCAGCTGCTCGTCGGTTTGCACGTCGGGGCCCGGGCTGATTTCGCGGCCACGGTATGGGTCCAGCGCTGGCTGGGCCATGATTTCACGGGTCAGGCGGATGCCGTCACGGAATTCCTGCCAGTCCTGCTCGGTGGACATGTAGTTGAACAGGATGCTCGGGTGCTGGCGTGGGTCTTTCGACTTGGCCTGGATGCGGCCACGGGCAGGCGAGCGCATGGAGCCCATGTGCGCCTGGAAGCCATGTTCCTTCACACCATTGGAGCCGTTGTAGTTAATCGCAACCGGCAGGAAGTGGTACTGGATGTTCGGCCACTTGAATTCAGGGCGGGTACGAATGAAACCACCGGCCTCGAACTGGTTGCTGGCGCCGATGCCGGTGCCATTGAACAACCACTCGGCACCGATGGCCGGCTGGTTCCACCACAGCAGCGATGGGTACAGCGATACCGGCTGGGTGCAGGCGTACTGCAGGTACAGTTCCAGGTGGTCCTGAAGGTTTTCACCAACGCCCGGCAGGTCGTGCACAACCGGGATGTCGAGGCTTTCCAGCAGGGCGCGCGGGCCGACGCCGGAGCGCTGCAGCAGCTGCGGCGAAGCGATGGCGCCAGAGCTGACGATCACTTCCTTGCGGGCGCGGGCTTCAACGCGCTCTTCGCTGTCGCCGACCAGGTAGGTCACGCCTACGGCGCGCTTGCCGTCGAACAGCACGCGGTCGCTCAGGGCGTGGGTGACGATGGTCAGGTTCGGGCGTTTCTTGGCTTGGTCAAGGTAGCCACGGGCGGTGCTGGAGCGGCGGCCATTCTTGGTCACCGAACGGTCCATCGGGCCGAAGCCTTCCTGCTGGTAGCCGTTGAGGTCTTCGGTGCGCGGGTAACCGGCTTGCACGCCAGCTTCAACCATGGCGTGGAACAGCGGGTTGTTGCCGGCCTTTGGCGTAGCAACGCTGACCGGGCCGTCACCGCCGTGGTAGTCGTTAGGGCCGATGTCACGGGTTTCGGCTTTGCGGAAGTACGGCAGGCAGTCGAGGTAGGTCCAGTCTTCCAGGCCTGGCAGTTCTGCCCAGCCGTCGAAGTCCATGGCGTTGCCGCGGATGTAGCACATGCCGTTGATCAGCGACGAGCCACCCAGGCCCTTGCCACGGCCACATTCCATGCGGCGGCCGTCCATGTGCGGCTCTGGGTCGGTCTCGTAAGCCCAGTTGTAGCGGCGGCCTTGCAGCGGGAAGGCCAGGGCGGCTGGCATCTGGGTGCGGAAGTCGAAGCGGTAGTCGGGGCCACCGGCTTCCAGCAGCAAGACGGTGACGCCGGCGTCTTCGGTCAGGCGGGTCGCCAGGGTGTTACCGGCCGAGCCGGCACCGACGATGATGTAATCGAATTCTTGGGACATGAAAGTACCCTCGTGTTGGCGGTGATCGGGGAGCGGGTACGCCCGTGCGCGGTGGCACGGGCGTGGCTAGACAGGGTTCAGAAAACCGAGGTGTAGCCGCCCAACTCGACCTGGACCGACTTGATGCGAGTGTATTGAGCCAGCGAGCTGACGCCGTTTTCACGGCCGACGCCCGACTGCTTGTAGCCACCTACCGGCATTTCGGCCGGCGATTCACCCCAGGCGTTGATCCAGCAGATACCGGCTTCGAGCTTGTGGATGATGCGGTGGGCGCGGGTGATGTCGTTGGTGCAGACGCCGGCGGCCAGGCCGTAGTCGGTGTCGTTGGCACGGCGGATCACTTCTTCTTCGGTTTCGTAGGTGAGAATGCTCATCACCGGGCCGAAGATCTCTTCCTTGACGATGGTCATGTCGTCGGTGCAGTCGGTGAACACGGTCGGGGCAACGAAGGCACCTTTGGCGAAGTCACCGGCAGTCAGACGCTCGCCGCCGCACAGGACGCGGGCACCTTCTTCCTTGCCTTTGGCGATGTAGCCCAGCACGCTTTCCATGTGCTGGAAGCTGACCAGCGGGCCGAAGTTGGTGTTTTCGTCTTCCGGGTTGCCAGCGCGGATGCGGGCAACGCGCTCGGCGATCTTGGCTTCGAAGGCCGCCTTCATTTCAGCTGGGATGAATACGCGGGTACCGTTGGTGCACACCTGGCCCGAGCTGTAGAAGTTGGCCATCATGGCGATGTCAGCGGCCTTGTCCAGATCGGCGTCGGCACAGATGATCAGTGGCGATTTGCCGCCCAGTTCCATGGTCACTTCCTTCAGCGAAGAGCTGGAGGCGCTGGCCATGACTTTCTTGCCGGTGGTGGTGCCGCCGGTGAACGACACTTTTTCGATGCGCGGGTGCTCGGTCAGCCAGGTGCCGACTTCGCGGCCGCTACCGGTCAGAACGTTGAACACGCCGTTTGGCAGGCCGGCTTCGGTGTAGATCTCGGCCAGTTTCAGAGTGGTCAGCGAGGTGACTTCCGACGGTTTGAAGATCATCGCGTTACCAGCGGCCAGGGCCGGGGCAGATTTCCACAGGGCGATCTGGATCGGGTAGTTCCAGGCACCGATGCCCACAGTCACGCCCAGCGGCTCGCGGCGGGTGTAGACGAAGGACGATTCGCGCAGCGGAATCTGCTCGCCCTCGATGGCCGGGACCAGGCCTGCGTAGTATTCCAGCACGTCGGCGCCGGTGACGATGTCGACGTAGCGGGTTTCGGAGTAAGACTTGCCGGTGTCCAGGGTTTCCAGCATGGCCAGCTCGTCGTTGCGCTCGCGCAGGATGTCGACGGCGCGGCGCAGGATGCGCGAACGCTGCATGGCGGTCATCGCGGCCCAGATCTTCTGGCCACGCTCGGCGCTTTCCACGGCCTTCTCGACGTCTGCCTCGGTAGCACGCTGTACGTGGGCGAGGACTTCGCCAGTGGCCGGGTTGATGGCTTCGAAAGTGGCATCGCTGCCAGCGTCGACGTAAGCGCCATCAATGTAGAGTTTTTGCGTTCCGAAACGGGCCATAGTGTCCTCGCAAGTGCAGTGTGTGGTTTGGCTTGCGCGTCATGCTCCTGCCGGGTTGGCAAGGGCCCTGCGCGCATGGTCAGCAGCCTGGTCGTTTGTGCCCAGGGTGTGCTGCTTGGCCAGTTGTAGTTCCATGTATTCGTAAGCAATCCGTACCGCCTGGTCGGTGTCGAATGCATCACCCGACAGGGCGCCACGCAGCCACAAACCGTCGATCAGGGCTGCCAGACCGCGGGCTGCCTTGCGCGCATGGTAGAGCGGCAGGACGCGGCGGAACTGGCAGCACAGGTTGGAATACAAGCGGTGGTCGTTGATCCGCTGCAACCTGTGCAAATCGGGCTGGTGCATGCTGGAAGCCCAGAAGGCCAACCAGGTTTTCATTGCCGGGCCGTTTACCTGGCTGGCATCGAAGTTGCCCTCGATGATCACTTTCAGGTGAGCGCGCGGGCTGTCGTCTTTCAGGGCCTGGCGACGTGCTCTGACGCCTTCGTTGAGCATGCTCATGATGTAACCCATCGTCGCTGCGATCAGGCCGTTCTTGTCCCGAAAGTAGTGACTGATGATGCCGTTCGACACACCGGCCAAACGGGCAATCAGCGCAATGCTGGCGTCCCCCAGTCCGACCTGATCGACCGCCTGCAAGGTGGCTTCGATCAACTGCTGGCGCCGGATGGGTTGCATACCGACCTTGGGCATCTTGCTATCTCCTCAGGCCTGCGAGCAGACGACAGGCGGCTGACTCGGCGAAGGCCAGTCTATTTTGTTTTGATTGAACGTTCAATCAATAAAGAATAAGCTCTGCGACAATTTGTGCCATTGACAGTTTTTCAGGCGGTCGAGAAGGCACGGATTGACACCCCAGGAAATCGTGTAACCCCCGGAATACAAGGCGTTGACGGGCGTGAGCGATGCGAAATGCAGATTCTGCCGTACGGTCATTGGTCCTGCGGCAGGCCCTTGGAGCGGGCGGGGTGCTCTGTGACGAATGCGCGCACCTCCGTTGAGGCGTGGCATTTTCAGCAGGCCACCTGTCTGTTTTTGGCAACGTATCGATTCGGGATCACGGTTTCCAGGGTTCTTTTATAACACCTGATGCAGTGGGGATATTCCACCAATTGCTCGGGAAAGACTGATTAGCCTCCACAGCCGCACTGCCCGGAGCATTCGTGCAATGAGTTCTGCCTCACTTATCAAGCCCCCCGCCGAGAGGGTACGGGTCAACCGCGTGGTGTTCTTCACCTCCGCGCTGATGATCCTTGTTCTGACTGCCTTGCTGATCGCTGCACCCGAAACTGCCGGCCAAGTGCTGGGCGTGGCCCAGAAGTGGCTGACGCGTACCTTTGGCTGGTACTACATGCTGGTCATCTGCGGATACCTGCTGTTCGTCGTCTACCTGGCTTTCTCCGACTACGGCAGCCTCAAGCTGGGTGGCAAGGACGACCAGCCGGACTTCAGCTATGGCGCCTGGGCCGGCATGCTGTTCTCGTCCGGTATCGGTATTTCGCTGCTGTACTTCGGCGCTTCCGAGCCGCTGGACCACTATTTCAATCCCCCGGAAGGCACACCGGCCAGCCTCGAGGCCGCTCGCCAGGGCTTGCAGCTGACCTTCCTGCACTGGGGCCTGCACGGCTGGGCGATCTATGCCCTGGTCGGCCTGGCCGTGGGTTACTTCGCTTACCGCCACAACCAGCCGCTGGCACTGCGCTCGGCGCTGTACCCGCTGGTGGGCGAGCGTTGGGTCAAGGGTGCTGCCGGCAATGCCGTCGACATCTTCGGCATGTTCGTCACCCTGCTTGGCCTGGTGACCAACCTGGGTATCGGCTCGATGCAGGTCTCTTCGGGCCTGGAATACCTGTTCGGCATGGACCACAGCAAGACCAACCTGCTGGTGGTGATTCTGGTCATGGCCGGTGTGGCCACCGTGGCTGCGGTCTCGGGTGTGGAAAACGGCATTCGTCGCCTGTCCAACCTGAACATCGTGCTGTTCAGCGGCCTGCTGATTTTCGTATTGCTGGGCGGCGAAACCCTGCACCTGCTCAATGGCCTCGTGCAGAACGTCGGTGACTACCTCAACGGCATCGTGCTGAAAACCTTCGACCTTTATGTGTATGAAGGCGAAGCCGGCAAGTCCGAGCGCTGGTTGGGTCTGTGGACCGTGTTCTACTGGGCCTGGTGGATCTCCTGGGGCCCGTTCGTCGGCATGTTCATTGCGCGTATCTCCAAGGGCCGTACCGTGCGCCAGTTGGTCATGGGCGTGCTGCTGATTCCGCTGGGCTTCACCCTGGCCTGGCTGTCGATCTTCGGCAATACCGCACTGGACCTGGTGATCAACCAGGGCGCTGTGGAACTGGGCAAGACTGCGCTGGAACAGCCGTCGATGTCGATCTACCAACTGCTGGAATACTTCCCGGCGGCCAAGATCGTGATTGGTGTGGCGGTGTTCGTCGGTTTCGTGCTGTTCCTCACCCCGGCCGACTCCGGCGCGGTGATGATGGCCAACCTGTCGTGCAAAGGCGGCAAGGTCGACGAAGACGCCCCGCACTGGATGGTGGTGTTCTGGTCCGTGGTGATCACCCTGGTGACCATCGGCCTGCTGTTTGCCGGTAACTTCGAGGCCATGCAGACCATGGTCGTGCTGGCGGGCCTGCCGTTCTCGGTGGTGCTGGTGCTGTTCATGTTCGGCCTGTACAAGGCCATGAAGCAGGACGTGGTGATCGAGCAGGAGCGCGCCGAACTGGCCGCCCGCGGCCGTCGCGGCTTCAGCGAGCGCCTGACCCAGCTGGAACTGCAGCCGACCCAGGCCGTGGTGCAGCGTTTCATGGACAAGCAGGTCAGCCCGGCGTTGAAAGAAGCCGCTGCACAGCTGCAGACGTTGGGCTTCGAGGTGGAAACCCGCGTTGGCCAGTCGCGCAACCTGATGGGCTTGCGGGTGATGATGGAAGAAGGCAACCCGTTCGTCTATGAGGTGAGCCTTGACGGCTATATGGCCGCGCCGAGCGAGGCGCCGGTCGAGGGTGAGCCTGAACTGCGCCAGCGCTTCTACCGCGCCGAGGTCTACCTGCATGACGGCAGTCAGGAATACGACCTGATGGGCTTTGCCCCAGACCAGATCGTGCGTGATGTGCTCGACCAGTTCGAGAGCCATCGCCAGGTGCTTGGCCGCGTCTATAGCTGACTGCCCGGCAGGTCGCCGCACCGCCAGGTGCCGCGGCCTGCCAGCAGTAATATGTAGCACCTCTTTCGATAACATCTCCAGGACGCTTTGTGGTTCATTCCATAACGAGTCCTGGTCATGCCCGCCACTCACGCGCACAACCTCAAACACGCAGTCGCCGCCCAGTTCGCCAGCCGTCCCACGCTCCGCCAGGTCGCAGGGGAACAGGTCATGAAGGTGATCCTGGAGCACTATCCTCTGGTTGGCGTGCATCGCCCTGAGATGACCTCGGCTGCACCGCTGTACCTGATGTCCATGCATCCGGATGGCGTCTGGCACCCTCAGCCGCTGGTGGATGTGGTGCTGCAGGCCCTGCTTGCGGCTAAACCACTGGACCTCGCCCCAGCGGGTGACTACCGCCTTAGCCTGAACCCGCCCCGGCGCTTTTTCGCCATCGAGTCGAGCCTCGAAACTGCCGAGGGCGATTTGATCGAGCCCGCGCGCCTGACCGATGGCCTCAACGCATTGCTGCCGATGCTGCTATGGCACTTCCAGCAAGCGCAGATCGACTATTGGAACGGCGACGCCACGATCGACCGCGACCTGTGGTTGCAGCAGTTGTTGCGCGCCAACCTGCTCGATGGCCTGAAAGACGAAGCGCTGGACGACGAACAGCGCAAGCTTCTGCGTGACCTGATGATGGGCAACCGCACCGGGCTCGATGTGCAGCTGGTGCGGGTAGCGTTACGTCAGGGCGAAGACACTTTCCATGAGCTGTTGCCCGGCTTGCTGATTACCGCCTCCAGTGAAGTTCGCGAACTGACACTCTGGTGTTCTCCCGAAGGCCTGGTCCGCAGTTTCGACGCCCAGACTTCATTCGGCGCGGCGTTGCAAATACAGATGGCTGGACGTTACCGGTTTGATGAGTTGAGCTGGCAAGGCCTGACTGTGGAGGGCGACGCTTTCGCCCTGTACAGCGCCCTGTTGCTGGAAATCTTGCTCGAACGCTTGGCCCGCCTGCGCTGGAGTGCGATCGACAGCGTCGACCAACTGGAGCATTACTGCCATTTGGCCTGCGAGCCCGCGTCCTTTTTTACCGAGTTCAGTGACCAGGGCACCGGTGGGCTGGGCCTGGCGCTTCCCAAGGGCCTGTCGCGAGCCGATACGGATAGCCAGACCGCCTATCTGCAAGCCATGCTCGACTTGTCGCTACTGCAACAGCACAGCCCAGCCCAGGGCATTCGGGACGGTCTGCCGGACTTGCACACCTATGCGGCGACGCGCCTGCGCGAGGAGATGCTGCATGACCACCCGGTAGACGCCAATTACTTCCCTGACGACCTTATCCTCACTGTCGAGACCTTTGTCAGTGACGGTCACGGGCTGGGCTTCGGCCAGAAGACCGGTGAAAAGAAGCTGACCTTGACGCAACTGGCGATCGGCCGCCTGGATGCCACCGCAGGAGGGGTGGTGACACATATCGCGCACCGGGAAAACCAGCTGATCATGAAGTGGATGACTATTGATTACGTCCGTGAGCTGGTGCAGCGAGTCGACATCGGCGGCACGTATCCACGTCATGTACAGTCGATGCTCGATCGCTCGGCGAGCCGCGCCGAACACATCTCGGCATTTGCCATACGCTGGCGTATTACCCTGATGTTCGATGCCGCGCGGGCGCGGGCAGTCAAGCGGCTCGACAAGTTCGCCTACGGCGCCCTGGCAGAATTCTGCCGTAGTGGCCAGGAAGGTGCAGCGGCTGTGCGCATTGCGGCGCTTGCGTTCAAACGCTCGCCGACATCAGAGAGGGTCGATGTGGCGCATGGTTTCTACGTGATCGAACTCATCGAGTTGGGTGCTCATCTGTTGTATTGCCCGCTGTACACCGACAAGGCACTGATTCAGTTCGACAGCGCTCAGGCACTGTTGGATGCGATCAGCCGCCCGGGGGCGTTGCAGGACAACGTGCTGCTTTGGATCGAGCAAGCTCAGCGCGGGGTCTACGACAATGGTGGCTTCCGGGAGCCGCACCTGCCCCAATGGCTGCCCGACCCTTACACACTCCCGGAGAAACCGCAGCCTGTTCAGTTGGCGCTGCAATTCTGGGCGCAGGACGTGGATCGGCAGATGTTCGAAGCCAAGGGCCGGATGTTGCTGGAGCTGGCGGATCGCAGCGCCATGAGTAACAGCGAGGTGCGCTGGCGGCTGGTCACGGCATTTTCCTGGGAGCTGCTGAATGTTGTGTTTCCGGTGTTACCGGGGCCGCTCACCTCGGTTGCCTGGCTTTACATCGGCATGAGCAGCCTGATCAACGATGTGCAGGGGCTGGCCAGCCCGCATCTCGACGAGCGAATCCAGGCGATGGTCGATGTGCTGAACAACACCTTGCTGGCGCTGATACACCTGCAGACGCCGAAACTGGCAGCGCCGGCCGTTTCTGGTGACCTGCCGCCATCGCTGCTCCAGGGGCCACCTCCAGGCAATGGGGTCGAGTTGGCGAACCTTTCCACAGCAACGCGGGAGCCCAGTACCTCGGTCGACAGGCTGCAGGCGATGGCCAACACCCAGCTCGACTTTTCCTGGCGTGGGGCTGGGGGGCTCAACGGCCTGTCAAGTGCCCAGCGCGGCCAAATGCGGGCGTTGGCGACCAGCGTTTCGCTGGCGGGGCGTGAACCGCAGACGCAGGGCGTGGCTGCTGGCCTGGTGCGGATTGGGGATGATTTCTATGTGTCTCTGGACGGTGATGTCTACCGAGTCAGTCTTGATAACGCAGCGTTTCGCATCATCGGTCCGGACGGCACGGTTGGGCCATACCTGATGCGCGACGGCAATGTCTGGCACCTCAATAATTCGCGATTGTACGGTGGCAATGATCGCTCCGGCGAGTTGGCCCGCGAGCGACTGCGCAAGAAACTAAGCGGGCCGATCGCCAAGGCTCAGGCCGAGATAGAGCGGCTTCTCTTGGCCGCGGAGGCTGCCACGAAGGATTTCAACGCGTTGAGCGAGCAGATTGTCGGTTTGCGTGATCCGGTAAAAAAAGTCGAGGACCGGCTGCAAAAGGCGTCACCAACCGACCCGGGCGAACGTGCGCAATTCGAGCAGGCTACCGAGTTGTTCAAGCGCAAACTCCAGCAGTTGCACGAGCAGACGAATGCGCTGCGCACCCGGCGCCTGGCGTTGAACGACAGACTGTTTCAGGGGTATCTCGAGGCTGAACGCAACATTATCTACGTGCTCGACAAGGCGAGCGCCTCGACGCAGGGCGGCAGCGTGAGAGATCAACGGATACTCTTGGGCCAGGTCCGCAAGAACCTGATCAGCTTTGGCATGTTCTTCATTGATGAACTCCTGGCCTTGGGTGGGTTCAGGGAATATGACCAACTCACCAATGCGCTCAATGTCGCACCGCCAGAGAAACAGGCCGAGTTGTATGCCAGGTTCCGGACGATGTTGGAAAAGTTGCTTGAAGAGCAGCCCAGGATCATCAATGTCTCCAGCCAGCTGGATCGCCTGTTGGCCATCACCGATATCGACATGCAAGTGCCTTACGTCAATACCACGCTGACCGTTTCGAGCATTATCGAGAGCCGCAAGACGACCACGATCAACATCCGGTTTTTCCAGGCCATGGGCCTGGTCGAGCTGGCCCTGCAGTGGCACAAAGGCACGCCTACCCAGCACTACATGATTTTCCGCCATGCGCTCGCCAGTCAGCGTTTGCGGGTGGCCGCACAAACGCATCATCTGCTGATGTTCTGTGACTTGCCTGTCGCCGAACGAATTGAGGTGCTGCAAAGTGCGTGGGACGAATACCTCGCGGCGATTCTCAACGCCGAACGGATCAAGACACTCGGCAGCAAGCTCATCGATGTCCAGCGCCTTGAGGCTTACAAGCAACAGATGGTGGAGCTGAAAACCATAGCCGGTGAGGCGTTGGTCGAGGCCATGCGCGAGCAGGCGGACGGGCAGGTTCGTGGCACACGTCGTGCGGTCTATTCACGAAAGAGCCTGCAGGTGGCCCATACGCGGGCTGGTCAGATAGTCATTGGCAGCGAATCGGTGGTCGACGGGCAGGCGGTGCTGCAAGTTGTAGCGGCTTTCAACAAGAGCGCGCTGCATCGCTTCCAGAAGCAGGGAAACACCTGGGTTGAAGAGGTAGCCGCGGGCGAACCGGAACAGCCGTTGCGGACTTCTACCCCGGAGTCCGAAAGGAACAACCGGGAACTGGCCGAGGCCATGCTGGCACAGAATGAAAATGTCATCGCTCAAGCCAGAGCCCTGGTTGCCAAGGATGCTGACGACATGGGCCTGATGTCGATGCTGGACGGCCAGATCAACGAAGTGGCCGAGCTGCGTGAACAGCTCAGCGATGCCAACGCAGAGCACGCACTGCTGGCGGGCATGGACGATGCGCTGATTCAGTTGCGCCAGGCCCGCCGCGACTGTTTGGTAGCGCTTTACAGCAAGACGCGCTACCCAGGTTCCAGAGGGCTGAATTTTCTCCATCAGCAGGGGTTGCTCGCCGTGGAATATGTCGGGCCTCGGCAGGTGGTCTCCGATGGCTATCTGGACGAGTACCGGATCAGCCTGTTGCGGGCTCCCGGCGAGGCCAAGGGTAGACCCTTGTGGGCCGCGCATTTCCACTTTGCCGACTCGCAGGCGGCGCCGACGGCGTTTGGCAAAGGCCATCTCAAGCTGTGGAGCCAGCGCAAGATGGGGTATCGCGAGCAAATGAAGGCGGCGAGCGAGGGGCAGGTACTGAGCATTTATCGGGGTAACCTGACCTACGCACAGGCCAGGGATGTCATTCCGTTCAACCTCTGAACATTCGCCCGGGTGGCCCAGCGGTTGCCCGTGATCAGCAAATGCTAGCGATTGCTGTAACGGCCATGCTTACCGTGTGCAGGCATGGCCTGGTTGCCACGTGTGGCGATCATCTGTTGCAGCGTGACCAGTTCGATACCCAACTGCTTGAGCCGGGGAATTTGACTTTCCAGCACCGCGAGCGTCTGCGGGTATGGGTGGCCGATCAACACCGCGGAGCCTTGCTTGCGGGCCAGCGCGATACCCTGTTGCAGCTGAGCGTCGATGGCTTCCAGTGTGCGCACGTCATCCAGAAATACATCCCGCGACACATGCGCCACATCGTGTGCTTGAGCCTCGGCCGCGGCGACCGTGGCGGCACTGGTGCGGCTGTCGACGAAGAACAGTTGGCGCCGCTGCAGCTCGCCCATCAACCACGCCATGGGTTCACGCTGTGCGGTCATGCGGCTGCCCATGTGGTTGTTGATGCCGGCGGCGTAGGGCACCTTGACCAATGCTGCGTCCAGGCGCCGCGCCAGCTCTTCGATGGCGATGCCCGGGTGCCAGGCATAGGGGCCGGTGGCCGGGTCCATGGGCATGTGCAGGATCACCGTCTTGCCGGCCTTGTGCGCCTGGCGGGCAAAGTCGGTGGCATGCGGGGTGTCGGGCATGATCGCCATGGTTACCGGCCCGGGCAGGGCCAGGGTACGGCTGTCACGCTCGGTGCTCTGGCCCAGGTCGTCGATGATGATGCTCATGTAGGCCTTGTTGGCCGGCGCCGCTTGCGCGATTCCGGCCATCAGGCAAAACAACAGACACAGCAGATAACGCATAGGGTGGCTCAGTCGCCCTTGGTGATGTTCAGGCCCTTGAGCAGGCTCAGTGCCTGGCTCAGCTGGAAGTCGTCATCCTGCGGGCGTTCCTTGCGCTTGCTGCTGCCCGTCGGGCGGTCGGCGCCGCCGTTGCCGTTGCCCAGGTGGCCCTGCAGGTCGGCTTCCTTGAAGTTTTCGGTGTCGGCCTCGGCGGTGAGCTTGGCCTGGCGCACTTCGATGTCCGGGACGATGCCCTGGGCCTGGATCGAACGGCCGTTGGGGGTGTAGTAGAGCGCAGTGGTGAGCTTCAGGGCGCGGTCGTTGGCCAGTGGCAGCACGGTCTGCACCGAGCCTTTGCCGAAGCTGTCGGTACCCATCAGTACGGCGCGCTTCTGGTCCTGCAGGGCGCCAGCGACAATTTCCGATGCCGATGCACTGCCACCGTTGATCAGCACCACCAACGGCACGCCTTCGCTGGCATTGGCCGGGTTGGCCGAGAAACGCAGCTCGGAGTTGGCGATGCGGCCCTTGGTGTAGACGATCAGGCCTTTGGTCAGGAAGTGGTCGGCCACTTCCACCGCCGACTGCAGCACGCCGCCTGGGTTGTTGCGCAGGTCCAGCACTACCCCGCGCAGCTTCTTGCCGTTGTCCTTGCGCAGCTTGGCCAGCGCCTTGCCCACTTCGTCACCGGTCTTGACCTGGAACTGGGTGATACGGATGTAGCCGTAATCGTTCTCCAGTAGCTGGCTCTTCACGCTCTTGACCTGAATGACCGCACGGGTCAGGTTCACGTCAAACGGGGTGCCACCGTCGCGCACCAAGGTCAGGGTGATTTTCTCGCCGACCTTGCCGCGCATCTTGTCGACCGCTTCGGTCATGGTCTGGCCGCGGGTCGGGGCGCCGTTGATCTTGACGATCAGGTCACCAGCCTGCACGCCGGCCCGCGAGGCCGGGGTGTCGTCGATTGGCGAGACCACCTTGATGAAGCCGTCTTCCTGGCCTACTTCAATGCCCAGCCCGCCGAACTCGCCGCTGGTGCTTTCCTGCAGTTCCTGGAAGTCCTCGGGGCCAAGATAGGCCGAGTGCGGGTCAAGGTTGCTAAGCATGCCCTTGATGGCGTTTTCCAGCAGGGTCTTGTCGTCTACCGGTTCGACATAGGCGGCCTTGATACGGTCCAGGACCTCGGCGAAGGTGCGCAGTTCTTCCAGCGGCAGTGGCGCCTTGGCGGTCACCTCGGTGGCTGGCACTGCGGCGGCCTTGGCCGGCTCTGCGGCGGTGGCCAGGGGCGCGCCTACCGCCAGGGCGATGGACAGGGCCAGCTGGGTGAGACGAGGCGAGTGCAGCATGTCGAACGAACTCCTGATCCTGTAAGCGCTCCCTGGGGAGCATCGGCGCAGCACTCAGGCTGCGCCGTAGAAATGTGACTAGCCTCGGCACCACTGCGAAGGGTCGGTAGGGCGGCCCTGCTGGCGGATAGCGAAGTACAAGCCTGCAGCTTCCTGGCCACCGCTGTTGCCCACGGTGGAAATGGCTTCACCGGCCTTGACGATATCACCGGCATTCTTGAGCAGGCTCTGGTTGTGGCCGTACAGGCTCAGGTAACCGTTGCCATGGTCGAGAATGACCAGAAGCCCGGCGCCGCGCAACCAGTCCGCGAAAACCACGCGCCCGCCGTGCACGGCGCGTACCTGAGTGCCCGGGGTGGCGCTGATCATCACTCCGTCCCATTTGGCACGGGCGTCGCTGCCGCGGGCATCGCCGAAACGAGCCAGCAGTCGACCATTGACTGGCCATGGAAGTTTGCCCCGCGCAGCAGAAAATGCGCCGCCGTAGTTCGCACCATCGCTGGAAACCATCGGCCCGAGGGTGGTGCGGGCCTTTTTCGGCGGCTCCGCTGGCTCACGGGCCTGGTCGCGGGCAGCGGCGGCGGCCAGCGCTGCCTGCTTGCGGCGTTTTTCCGCTTCCTGCTGCGCCAGCAGGGCCTTCTTGCGCGCTTCTTCAGCTTCACGGGCCTGGCGGGCGAGGGTTTCCTCGATGGTCTTCAGGACCTTGGCCAGGTCGGCCTGGTCCTGTTCGCGCGCTTGTAGCTTTTGACCGCGGTCCTTTACATCGCTGTTGAGCTTGGCCAATACCTGCTGGCGCTTGGCGCGCTCGGTTTCCAGCGCCTGGCGGCGGCTGTCGAGGTCCGCGCGCTGGGCCAGCAGCTGTTGCTGCTGGCTGGAAATTTCCTGTTCGACGTTGGCCAGTTGGCGCAAGGTCTCGTTGAAGGTGCGCAATTGCTCCAGGCGCGCCTTGCTCAGGTAGTCGTAATAGGTGAGGGTGCGGGCGAATTTCTCGGGGTTCTGCTGGTTGAGCAGCAGCTTGAGGTATTCCTCGCGACCGTTGTTCTGGTAGGCCGAACGGGCCTGGATGGCGATCAGTCGTTGTTGTTCAACGCGGGCGCTCTGGAGTTTTTTTTTCTCGGTATCAAGGCGCTCCAGCTCGCCTTCAGTCTTTTTTAGTTCTTGCTGCAGGGCCTCCACCTGCTTTTCGAGGTTGCCGATGTCGGTTTCGGTGGTTTTGAGGTCCTTTTGCACACCGGCCTTTTCTTCCTGGAGCTTGCTCAGCGTTTTCTTGAGCTCGGCAATGTCCTGGCGGGTGGCATCCAGTTGCTGCTGGGTCTGCGCGCGCTCATCGGCGAAGGCCGGGCTGAGCAGGCAAGACAAGGCTAGGAGGATCAGGGCGCGAAGCATGGGGTTTGGCGTACCAAGGATGGAGACTGGCCTAGTATGCCCGCGTGGGCAGGCAAAAAAAACGCCTCGCTGCGGATGCAGGGGGGCGTTTGTCTGGAATTCATGGGCAATTGGGGCTGCAAGGCAGCCCCTCGTTGCCATTCAGGCGTCGACCAGAATCGAAGTACCGGTCATTTCCACCGGCTTTTCCAGCCCCAGCAGCTTCAGCATGGTCGGTGCCACGTCGGCCAGCACGCCGCCCTCACGCACTTTCACGTTGCGCTTGCCAACATAGATGAACGGTACCGGCTCGGTAGTGTGTGCAGTATGCGCCTGGCCGGTGCACTCGTCCTCCATCTGCTCGACGTTGCCGTGGTCGGCGGTGATCAGCGCCTCGCCGCCGACCTTGTCCAGCGCGTCGACAATGCGGCCTACGCAGGTATCCAGCGCTTCGACGGCCTTGACTGCCGCTTCGAACACGCCGGTGTGGCCGACCATGTCACCGTTGGCGTAGTTGACCACGATGACGTCGAAGCGCTGCTGTTCGATGGCTTCGACGATGCGATCGGTCACCTCTGGTGCGCTCATTTCCGGTTGCAGGTCATAGGTGGCGACCTTCGGCGACGGGATCAGGATGCGTTCTTCGCCTTCGAACGGCTCTTCGCGGCCACCAGAGAAGAAGAAGGTGACGTGGGCATATTTCTCGGTTTCGGCGATGCGCAGCTGGGTCTTGCCGTTTTTCGCCAGGTATTCGCCCAGCACGTTGTTGAGGCTGGATGGCGCAAAGGCTGCTGGTGCCGGGATCTTCGCCGAATACTGGGTCAGGCCGATGTACGCCGCCATCTTTGGCAGGCGCGCACGGGCGAATTCCGTGAAGTCTGGCTCTACAAATGCACGCGACAGTTCGCGAGCACGGTCGGCGCGGAAGTTCATGAAGATCACGGCATCGCCATCTTCGACCTTGACGGCTTCGCCGATGCGCGTGGCCTTGACGAATTCGTCGCTCTCGTCGCGGGCGTAAGCTGCTTCAAGGCCTGCTTGGGCCGTGTCAGCGGTGTACTCGGCAGCGCTGTCGACGATCAGGTTGTAGGCGGCGCTGACACGGTCCCAGCGGTTGTCGCGGTCCATGGCGTAGTAGCGGCCGATCAGGCTGGCGATGCGGCCCTTGCCCAGCTTGGCGAAGGTGGCATCGAGCAGTTCGATGGACGACTGCGCGCTGCGTGGCGGGGTGTCGCGGCCATCGAGGAAGGCATGCAGGTAGATCTTTTCGGCGCCACGCTGGGCGGCCAATTCGGCCATGGCCACCAAGTGGTCCTGGTGGCTGTGTACGCCACCATCGGACAGCAGGCCGAGAATGTGCACGGCCTTGCCAGCACTGGCTGCCTTGTCCACAGCACCGGTCAGCACCGGGTTTTCGAAGAACTCGCCGTCGCGGATGGCCTTGGTCACCCGGGTGAAGTCCTGATAGACGACACGACCTGCGCCGAGGTTCATATGACCGACTTCGGAGTTGCCCATCTGCCCGTCCGGCAGGCCGACATCCATGCCCGAGCCGGAAATAAGGCCATGCGGCTGGGTGGCGCACAGGCGGTCATAGACCGGTTTATTGGCGGCAAAGATGGCATTGTGTTCGGGGATATCGCTATGGCCGAAGCCATCCAGGATAATCAGGACCAGGGGTTTGGGCGTGCTCGTCATCAATCAAACTCACGGTTGTTCAAAGATGATAAAGACACGCATTTTAGGGCAAATACGCCACCCGCGGCGAATATTCGTCCCATTCCACCGACCGGCGCACCTGTGCTAGCAACATGAAGGTGGTTTTGTGGCCGGCCCGTCGGGCTTTGGTGGCACCAAGGGGCTGTGTATACTGGCCGGCATTTTCAATCGCCTGGAACACCGCTGATGGTTGCTCACCTGATTCAATTCGCGACAGATCACTACATCCTGGTTGCGATCTTCCTCATTTTGCTGGTCCTGCTGCTTATCAATGAAATCCGTCGTGGTGGCCAGAGCCTGACTAACGGCCAACTGACAGCCATGGTCAATGCCGAGAAGGCCCTGGTGATCGACATTCGCCCGGCCAAGGAATACTCCGCTGGTCATATCGTCGGTGCGGTGAACATCCCGCAGGACAAACTGGCCAACCGCATGACCGAGTTGGGCAAACATAAAGAGAAGACCCTGATTGTCGTCGACGCGATGGGCCAGCAGTCCGGCACTATTTGCCGCGAGCTGCTCAAAGCTGGTTACAACGCCGCCAAACTGAGCGGTGGCGTTTCCAGCTGGAAAGCCGATAACCTGCCCCTGGTGAAGTGATATGAAGCCTGTCATCGTCTATTCCAGCGACTACTGCCCCTACTGCATGCGCGCCAAGTACCTGCTCGAGAGCAAGGGCGTGGCCTTCGAGGAAATCAAGGTCGACGGCAAGCCGCAGGTTCGCGCCGAGATGAGTCAGAAAGCCGGCCGTACGTCGGTGCCGCAGATCTGGATCGGCAGCACCCATGTCGGTGGATGCGATGACCTCTATGCCCTGGAGCGCGCCGGCAAGCTCGACGCGCTGCTGGCGGCCTGATTTGCACTGCATTCAAAAACATTAGGATAAGGATCTGACATGACTGACCAACAGACCAACGGCGCTGCTGCAGAAGACAACAGCCCTCAGTTCTCCCTGCAACGCATCTATGTGCGCGACCTGTCGTTCGAGGCCCCGAAAAGCCCGCAGATCTTCCGTCAGACCTGGGAGCCAAGTGTTGCCCTGGACCTGAACACCAAGCAGAAATCCCTGGAAGGCGACTTCCACGAGGTCGTGCTGACCCTGTCGGTTACCGTCAAGAACGGTGACGAAGTGGCTTTCATTGCTGAAGTGCAGCAGGCCGGTATCTTCCTGATCGCCAACCTCGATGCGCCTTCGATGAGCCACACCCTGGGTGCGTTCTGCCCTAACATCCTGTTCCCTTATGCCCGTGAGGCCCTGGATAGCCTGGTGACTCGCGGTTCGTTCCCGGCGCTGATGCTGTCGCCTGTCAACTTCGACGCCCTGTACGCGCAAGAAATGCAGCGTATGCAGGAAGCGGGTGAAGCGCCTACTGTGCAGTAATAACTGCCGGTATCAAGAAAGCGCCTCTCGGGGCGCTTTTTTTTGCCTGTGCGGGCCTCTTCGCGGGTAAACCCGCTGCTACAGGCGATCGCGCAGTTCCCTCGACCTGTGTAGGAGCGGGTTTACCCGCGAAAAGGCCGGCACAGGCGACACATCAGCTCCCGGCAAACCCGTTCTGCCGCCACGCCTCATACACCGTCACCGCCACGGTATTGGACAGGTTCAGGCTACGGCACCCCGGCCGCATCGGCAGGCGCAGGCGGTGTTCGGCCGGCAGGCTGTCCAGCACCTCGGCCGGCAGCCCGCGGCTCTCCGGCCCGAACAGGAAGGCGTCGCCCGGCTGGAAGGCCACTTCGTGGAACGGGTGCGAGCCCTTGGTGGTAAAGGCGAACAACCGTGGGTTGCCAAGGCTTTCCAGGCATCCGGCCAAGCTCTCGTGACGCTTGAGCGTGGCATACTCGTGGTAGTCCAGCCCTGCGCGGCGCAGGCGCTTGTCATCCAGTTCGAAGCTGATGGGTTCGATCAGGTGCAGGGCGCAGCCGCTGTTGGCACATAGACGAATGATGTTGCCGGTATTCGGCGGAATTTCTGGTTGAAAAAGGATGACGTGAAACATGCACGGCTCCAAGCGTGAAGATGACGGGCATTCTACTCCTGAACCGGACGTGCGTTCGAAGGCCTTCCCACGGGTGATGCTGTCGTTGGCGATCGTCGGCTTGATGGTGGGGCTGATGATCGGTCGCCTGACTACGCCCGACGAGCGTGAGTTGCAACAGGTGCAGGTGATACAGGATGGCCTGGAGCTTTGGTTCAACGAAGAGCCCAAGCTGCATGGCGAGAACGTGGAAGGGACGGTGGCGTTGCTGTTCCAGGCCCAGGGCAAGGCTCAGCAAGGGCAGCTTAGCCTGCAAGGCAAGCCGGTGAGCTGGCGGGTACAGCACACCAAGGAAGGTTTGTTGCTGACGGTGGTGGCCGCGCGCCCCCTGCACGGCGAATGGGCCGGTGCAGAGGACGCTGGGCGCTGGCGGGTGCAAGTGAAACTGCACGAATAAAAGAGGGGATATCCCGGCCTGCCTGTACCAGGGTCCCCAAAAGGGGTACTGCGTATAAAGGGGGGATGTCCCGGCCTGCCTGTACCGAGGTCCCCAAAACGGGCGGTGCTGCGTATAAAAGAGGGGTTCACCCGGCCTGCCTGTACCAGGGCCCCCGAAACTGTAGATGTATTGCTTATTGCAGGGGGCGTGCCAGTTTTGCAAAAGCCGTGAATACTGGGCTTTGCGGGTGATTTGGCCGGATTTTAAGGGTATTTGTGCCTTCGAGAGGTGCAGCCGGCACAGGAACGGTGCATTCAGACGGCTGAAATGGCTGGGGCCGCTTTGCGCCCCATCGCGACACAAGGCCGCTCCCACAGGATCGTGGTAGGAGCGGGTTTACCCGCGAATACGATGGTGGCGGCAATGGTGAGCGGCAGGTGGAGATTGGCCAGCAGGCCCGGCCTCTTCGCGGGTGAACCCGCTCCTACGACGACCCCGATGTGTGTCCATCGCATCAGCCTTGGGGCAGAGGTGATCCCGTGGGAGCGGCCTTGTGTCGCGATGGGCTGCAAAGCAGCCCCAGCAATCTAGAAGGCTAATTCAGAGCTCAGTGGTCATCACCTTCCTCATCATCCCCACCAGCCACATTCATCCCCAATTCCTTGATCTTGCGCGTCAGGGTGTTACGCCCCCAGCCCAGCAACAGCGCGGCATCCCGCCGGCGTCCGGCGGTGTGCTTGAGTGCCGTCTCGATCATGATCCGTTCAAAGCTCGGCACTGCGCTGTCCAGCAGGTTGGTCTGCCCGCGCGCCAAGGCCTGGTCGGCCCACTGGCGCAGGGCCTGCTCCCAGTTGGTTACCGGCGCGGCGTCTTGTGGCAGGTTCAGCAGTTCTGGCGGCAGGTCACCGATCAGCACTTCGCGGCTGGAGGCCATCACGGTAATCCAGCGGCAAGTGTTCTCCATCTGCCGCACGTTGCCCGGCCATGGCAGGTTGCGGATGAACTCTTCAGTCTCCGGCTTGAGGATCTTCGGCTCGACTGCCAACTCCTGGGCGGCCCGGGCAAGGAAGTGGCGGGCGAGGGCGGGGATATCTTCGCGGCGGTCGGCCAGGCGCGGAATGTGGATACGGATGACATTAAGACGGTGGAACAAGTCTTCACGGAACTTGCCGGCCTGCACCAGTGATTCCAGGTTCTGGTGGGTGGCGGCGATGATGCGCACGTCGACCTTGACTGGCACGTGGCCGCCCACGCGGTAGAACTCGCCGTCGGCCAGCACGCGCAGCAGGCGGGTCTGGGTGTCGGCGGGCATGTCCCCGATTTCGTCGAGGAACAGCGTGCCGCCATCGGCCTGCTCGAAACGGCCCCGACGCAAGTTGGCAGCACCTGTGAAGGCGCCTTTCTCATGGCCGAACAGCTCCGACTCCATCAGATCCTTGGGGATGGCGGCCATGTTCAGGGCAATGAACGGCGATGCTGCGCGCGGGCTGTGTCGGTGCAGGGCGTGGGCCACCAGTTCTTTGCCGGTGCCGGACTCGCCGTTGATCAGCACGGTGATGTTGGAGTGGCTGAGGCGGCCGATGGCACGGAACACCTCCTGCATCGCCGGGGCTTCGCCAATGATTTCCGGGGTGCGCGCCAGGTTCTGTGGCACATCCAGGCCTTGCTGCTCCTGGGCGTGCTGGTTGGCGCGCTTGACCAGCGATACCGCTTCGTCGACATCGAATGGCTTGGGCAGGTACTCGAAGGCACCGCCCTGGTACGAGGCCACGGCGCTGTCCAGGTCGGAGTGGGCGGTCATGATGATGACCGGCAGGCGCGGGTGCTGCTCGCGGATCTGCGCCAGCAGGTCGAGGCCGCTGGTGCCAGGCATGCGGATGTCGGAAATGATCACGTCGGGTTGCTGGCGTGCCAAGCGCCCCATGACACCATCTGCGCTGTCGAAGCTCTGGGTGGTCATGCCTTCCTGTTGCAGGGCTTTTTCCAGGACCCAGCGGATGGAGCGATCATCGTCGACGATCCAGACGGTTTCACTTCGGCTCATGAGGCGGTGGCTCCTTGTTCCAGAGGCAGGTAAATCGAGAAGGCGGTATGGCCTGCGTGGCTTTCACACTCGATCAGGCCCTGGTGCTGGCTGATGATGTTCTGGGTAATGGCCAGGCCCAGCCCGGTACCGTCCGGGCGACCACTGACCATGGGATAGAAGAGGGTGTCTTGCAGTTCCGGCGGGATGCCCGGGCCGTTGTCGATGATCTCTACCCGCGCTACCAGGCGGTGACGCACGTGGCCGATGGTGAACTGGCGCAGGGCGCGGCTGCGCAAGGTAATGCGACCCAGGCGCAGCTCATTCTGCGCGCTGATCGCCTGCATGGCGTTGCGCACGATGTTGAGTACGGCCTGAATCATCTGCTCTCGGTCGATCAGCACGTCCGGCAGGCTCGGGTCGTAATCGCGCACCAAAGTGATGCACCCCTGGCTTTCGGCATCGACCAGGCTGCACACCCGCTCCAGCACTTCGTGAATATTGGTCATGGCCAGCGACGGCAGCTTGTTCGAGCCGAGCATGCGGTCGACCAGGTTACGCAAACGGTCAGCCTCTTCGATGATTACATTGGTGTAATCGCGCAGCCCTTCCTCGGGCAGTTCGCGGGCCAGTAGCTGGGCCGCTCCGCGGATGCCGCCAAGGGGGTTCTTGATTTCGTGGGCCAGGCCGCGTACCAGCATCTTGGTGGTTTCCTGCTTGCTCAGTTGAGCCTCTTCCTTGGTGATGCGCAGCAGCCGGTCCCGCGGATGCACTTCGAGCAACAGCAGGGTCTGGCCTTGATGCAGTATCGGCGTTACCGCGTAGTCGACAGTGATGGTCTGCCCGGTCAGCGATGTAAGCTGCGCTTCACGCTTGGTGAACGGGTGCGCCTGCTCGACCGCCTGGCGCAGCGAGCTGAGCGCCTCGGTCGATTCGGTGAACAGTTCGCTGATGAACTGCCCATGGCTGCGCTGGCCACTGACGGCCAGTAGCATTTCTGCGGCCGGATTCATGTACTCCAGGCGCAGCTCGGCGTTGAGCAGCAACGTGGCAGTGGTCAGGTTGTCCAGAAGCAGACGGTGCTGTGCATCGCTGATGGTCATAAGGCGTCGTTGACCTCTTTTGGCGCTTGCCTGGCACTGTTATGGCCAGGGCCGGACGCGGGGTGGATCCACTGATGCGAGACTCTTGATAAGAAAATGCAAGAAACAAACCAAAGCGCCGAAAAGAAGCGGAATTTGCCGAGAAAGGCCTGAAACTGCGCAAATTCGGACCAGAAAGTCTTGGTGAAACGTTTAATTTGAACCAGATTGGGGAGCAAATGAGGGCATGGTGTGAATTAGTGCACCAAGATAGAGCATAGCGTGACAGGCGGGGTTGCAGTGCTTCTGCTTGGTGCGCAGAAACGAAAACGGCCTCCCGGAGGAGGCCGTTGTGATCAGGTCATCGGCGCGGGGCGCCAATCAGATCAGCAGCTGTAGTACAGCTCGTATTCCAGCGGGTGCACGAAGGTGCGGACCTTGATTTCTTCTTCGCTCTTCAGCTCGATGAAGGCATCGATGAAGTCGTCGGAGAACACGCCGCCCTTGGTCAGGAACGCACGGCCTTTATCCAGCTCTTCCAGAGCTTCTTTCAGGCTGCCGCACACTTGCGGGATGTTCTTGGCTTCTTCTGGCGGCAGGTCGTACAGGTTCTTGTCGGCCGCGTCGCCTGGGTGGATCTTGTTCTGGATGCCGTCCAGGCCAGCCATCAGCAGGGCCGCGAAGGCCAGGTACGGGTTGGCCGATGGGTCCGGGAAGCGTGCTTCGATACGGCGGGCTTTCGGGCTGCCAACGTAAGGAATACGGATCGAGGCGGAGCGGTTGCGAGCCGAGTAGGCCAGCATTACCGGGGCTTCGAAGCCTGGAACCAGACGCTTGTAGGAGTTGGTCGACGGGTTGGTGAAGCCGTTCAGGGCCTTACCGTGCTTGATGATACCGCCGATGAAGTACAGGGCGGTGTCGGACAGGCCGGCATAGCCTTCACCCGAGAAGGTGTTCTTGCCGTCTTTCCAGATCGACATGTGCACGTGCATGCCCGAGCCGTTGTCGCCATACAGTGGCTTCGGCATGAAGGTGGCGGTACGGCCGTAAGCGTCGGCAACGTTGTGCACGACGTATTTCAGCGCCTGTACTTCGTCAGCCTTCTTCACCAGGGTGTTGAACTTGACGCCGATTTCGTTCTGGCCGGCAGTCGCCACTTCGTGGTGGTGAACTTCAACGGTCTGGCCCATTTCTTCCAGAGCGTTGCACATGGCAGTACGGATTTCGTGGTCGTGGTCGAACGGCGGAACCGGGAAGTAGCCACCTTTCACGCCTGGACGGTGGCCTTTGTTACCGCCTTCCACGTCAGCGCCGGTCATCCACGAGCCCTGCTCGGAGAAGATCTTGAACATCGAGCCGGAGATGTCCGACTGGAACTTCACTTCGTCGAAGATGAAGAACTCAGGCTCTGGGCCGGCGAATACGGTGTCACCGATGCCGGTGCTCTTCAGGTACTCTTCGGCGCGCTTGGCGATTGCACGTGGGTCACGATCGTAGCCCTGCATGCTCGACGGGTCGACGATGTCGCAGGTAATGATCAGGGTTGGCTCTTCGGTGAACGGATCCAGAACGGCGGTTTCGTCAACCGGCATCAGGATCATGTCGGAGGCTTCGATGCCTTTCCAGCCAGCGATGGAGGAACCGTCGAACATCTTGCCGACTTCGAAGAAGTCTTCGTCCAGCGCATCACGCGACGGCATGGTCACGTGGTGCTGAGTGCCTTTGGTGTCCGTGAAACGCAGATCAATCCACTTGACGTCATGATCTTTGATGAGTTGAACCGACTTCGACATGTTGTCCTCCGGATGGTCTAGAGCGCGGTGGGCCGCTGCCCTGGAAAAAGGGTGTTGCCGGGCGCGGATAGTCGGCCAAGCTTACCTGCCTCACAAGGGAGCAAATTGCATGCCAGTGCCCGAAAATGGCGAGGCTGGGATAAAAGGGGGCGTTTGCGGGCATTTGGCGTTGGGGTGGCGGGCAAAAGTGCACCCTTACGATGCGTTTTTTGATCATCTCGCACCAATAGGGTGCGTGGCATGAGTGGTGTGCCAGCTTCCAGGGTCTCTTCGCGGGTAAACCCGCTCCTACGGGCTTTGCACTGCTTGTAGGCGCGGGCGCACCCGCGAAAGGGCCGGAACAGGCACTGCAAAACCCGCTCTCTGCATTTATCTCAAAGCTTCTGATCAAAAGTTGGTCAAATCCTGAGCAATTTCCGATATAATTCGCGCCCCTCATTTTCGGCAGGCCCTGCGCGCGCTGTTAACCAATGAAACTTATCGTCAAAGTCTTCCCAGAAATCACCATCAAAAGCCGGCCGGTGCGCAAGCGCTTCATCCGCCAGCTTGGCAAGAACATCCGCAACGTGCTCAAGGATCTCGACCCTGAGCTCGCGGTCGATGGTGTCTGGGACAATCTCGAAGTGGTTACCCGCGTCGAAGACGAAAAAGTCCAGCGCGAGATGATCGAGCGCCTCACCTGCACGCCGGGTATCACCCACTTCCTGCAGGTCGAGGAATACCCGCTGGGTGACTTCGACGACATCGTCGCCAAGTGCAAGCACCACTTCGGCCACCTGCTGGCCGGCAAGCACTTCGCCGTGCGCTGCAAGCGCGGTGGCCACCATGACTTCACCTCGATGGACGTCGACCGTTACGTCGGCAGCCAGCTGCGCCAGCAGTGTGGCGCAGCCGGGATCGAGCTGAAGAAGCCTGAAGTGCTGGTGCGCATCGAAATCCGCGACCAGCGCCTGTACGTGATCCACAACCAGCACAACGGCATCGGCGGTTATCCGCTGGGCGCCCTGGAGCAGACCCTGGTGCTGATGTCCGGTGGTTTCGACTCCACCGTTGCGGCCTACCAGATGATGCGCCGCGGCCTGATGACCCACTTCTGCTTCTTCAACCTCGGCGGCCGTGCCCACGAGCTGGGCGTGATGGAAGTGGCCCACTACCTGTGGAAGAAGTACGGCAGCAGCCAGCGTGTACTGTTCATCAGCGTGCCGTTCGAAGAAGTGGTTGGCGAAATCCTCAACAAGGTCGACAACAGCTACATGGGCGTGACCCTCAAGCGCATGATGCTGCGCGGCGCCGCCCATATGGCCGACCGCCTGCAGATCGACGCGCTGGTGACCGGCGAAGCGATTTCCCAGGTGTCCAGCCAGACCTTGCCGAACCTGTCGATCATCGACTCGGCCACCGACAAGCTGGTGCTGCGCCCGCTGCTGGCCAGCCACAAGCAGGACATCATCGACCAGGCCACCGAAATCGGCACCGCGGACTTTGCCAAGCACATGCCGGAATACTGCGGCGTGATCTCGGTAAACCCGACTACCCATGCCAAGCGTCACCGCATGGAGCACGAAGAAAAGCAGTTCGACATGGCCGTGCTGGAGCGCGCTCTTGAGCGCGCCAAGTTCATTTCCATCGACCATGTGATCGATGAGCTGGGCAAGGACATCGAAATCGAGGAAGTGGCCGAGGCGCTGCCTGGCCAGATCGTCATCGACATTCGCCACCCCGATGCCCAGGAAGACGAACCACTGGTGCTGGAAGGTATCGAGGTCCAGGCCATGCCGTTCTACGCCATCAACAGCAAGTTCAAGCACCTGGACCCTACGCGCCAGTACTTGCTGTATTGCGACAAGGGTGTGATGAGCCGTTTGCACGCACACCACCTGCTCAGTGAGGGACATGCCAATGTGCGTGTTTATCGTCCGACATAAGATGCCGGGGCTGTATGGCGGCAGTATTCGCCATCGCCCTCCCGACCGCCGGGCCCGCTGAGCCTTAAACAGTACATATTGGCCGCCTACACTGGGCGGCAACCGAATCCTCTGATCGAGATACACTTGTGATCGAAAATCTGCGTAACATCGCCATCATCGCCCACGTTGACCATGGTAAAACCACTCTGGTCGACAAACTCCTGCGTCAGTCCGGCACTCTGGAGCGTAACGAGCTCAACGACGAGCGCGTCATGGACTCCAACGACCAGGAAAAAGAGCGCGGTATTACCATTCTGGCGAAAAACACCGCCATCAACTGGAACGGCTACCACATCAACATCGTCGACACCCCCGGCCACGCCGACTTCGGTGGCGAGGTTGAGCGTGTAATGTCGATGGTCGACTCCGTGCTGCTGCTGGTCGACGCCCAGGACGGCCCGATGCCGCAAACCCGCTTCGTGACCAAGAAGGCCTTCGAAGCCGGCCTGAAGCCAATCGTCGTGATCAACAAGGTTGACCGCCCAGGCGCGCGTCCTGACTGGGTTCTGGACCAGATCTTCGACCTGTTCGACAACCTCGGTGCCACCGACGAACAGCTGGACTTCAAAGTGGTCTACGCCTCGGCCCTGAACGGCATTGCCGGCCTGGACCACACCGCCATGGGCGAAGACATGACCGCGCTGTACCAGTCGATCATCGACAACGTACCGGCTCCGTCTGTTGACCGCGAAGGCCCGTTCCAGATGCAGATCTCCGCACTGGACTACAACAGCTTCCTCGGCGTTATCGGTGTTGGCCGCATCGCCCGTGGTCGTGTCAAGCCGAACACCCCGGTTGTCGCCATCGACACCAACGGCAAGAAGCGTAACGGCCGTATCCTGAAGCTGATGGGGCACCACGGTCTGCACCGCGTTGACGTCGAAGAAGCCCAGGCTGGCGATATCGTCTGCATCAGCGGTTTCGATGAGCTGTTCATCTCCGACACCCTGTGCGCCCCGGATGCGGTAGAAGCGATGAAGCCGCTGACCGTTGACGAGCCGACCGTTTCGATGACCTTCCAGGTCAACGACTCGCCGTTCTGCGGTAAAGAAGGCAAGTTCGTCACCAGCCGTAACATCAAGGACCGTCTGGACAAGGAACTGCTGTACAACGTTGCCCTGCGCGTTCAGGAAACCGACTCCCCTGACAAGTTCAAGGTATCGGGCCGTGGTGAGCTGCACCTGTCGGTGCTGATCGAAACCATGCGTCGTGAAGGCTTCGAAATGGCCGTGGGCCGTCCTGAAGTGATCATCCGCGAAGTCGACGGCGTCAAGCAGGAGCCGTTCGAGAACGTCACCATCGACATCCCTGAAGAATCCCAGGGCAAGGTCATGGAAGAAATGGGTCTGCGTAAAGGCGACCTGACCAACATGGTTCCGGATGGCAAGGGCCGTGTTCGTCTGGAGTACAACATTCCAGCCCGTGGTCTGATCGGTTTCCGTAACCAGTTCCTGACCCTGACCAACGGTGCAGGCATCCTGACCTCGATCTTCGATCGCTACGACACCATGAAGTCGGGCCAGATGTCCGGCCGCCTCAACGGCGTACTGGTTTCGGTCGAGACCGGCAAGGCACTGACCTACTCGCTGGAAACCCTGCAGGCTCGCGGCAAGCTGTTCGTTGAGCACGGCCAGGAGATCTACAACGGTCAGATCATCGGCCTGAACAGCCGTGACAACGACCTGGGCGTGAACCCGACCAAAGGCAAGAAGCTCGACAACATGCGTGCTTCGGGCAAAGACGAAGTCATCGCCCTGGTGCCGCCAGTTCGCCACACCCTCGAGCAGGCCCTGGAGTTCATCCAGGACGACGAGCTGTGCGAAGTGACTCCTAAGTCGATCCGTCTGCGCAAGAAGATCCTGGACGAAGGCGAGCGTACCCGCGCAGCCAAGAAAGCCAAGAACTGAGTTAGCTCAGGCTGAATGAAAACGCCCCCGGTCGAAAGGCCGGGGGCGTTTTAGTTTGTCTGGGTTTTTTGTGCTGGTGGTACCGGCCTCTTCGCGGGTAAACCCGCTCAGGATTTCCACAAAGGTCAAGACCTCCACAGTACCTGTAGGAGCGGGTTTACCCGCGAAGAGGCCGGTGCAGGCAATAGATCAGCGCCCAACCACTTTGGGCTTGTAAGCACAATACCCCGGCCGCGGCCCGACCTTGGGGTGGTTGCGGCAGGTATCCGGGCGCTTGTCATAAATGGTGCACAGGCGGCTTTTACGATCCAGGTACATGCAGTCGTCGTTGCTCATCCGGGTCAGGGTGAAGATGCCCGACTTCTGGTTGAAGCGCTCGATGATGCCTTCTTTTTGCAGGCGTTTGGCCACGTTCTTGGGTGGTTCGTCTTTTTCGAACTCGTCGACCACGCCGATACGGATCAGATCCTTGATCTTCACCTCTACCGGCAGGGTGCAGCAGGTCGAATGGCAGCCGTGGCACATGTGGCTGGCGTAGCGCTGCCAAGTCTCCAGGCGGTCGACTTCGGCGGCGGCGATCAGGGTCGTTTTCATCTTTATAAGGTGGATCACGGTCTTGGGGCGCGCGATGATACCGGAATTGTTCAATTTATGAACAACCTTTTGCCGGAATCGCAGAGTGGGCATGAAAACTGCGAACCGTAACTGTCGCTCCCTGTCGAAGGGTCTAGTCTCATCACTCTCCCTCCGCTTTCGTCAACTTGCCCGAGGATGCCGCATGTCCCAGGAACCCAAAGCACGTGACGCCGAAGTCGCGGATTTTCGCGCCGCTGTACTGAACAAGCTGACCTACGCGGTCGGCAAGGACCCCGAGCATGCCTTCGACCATGACTGGTTCGAGGCCATTGCCCTGGCTGCGCGCGATCACATGGTCGACCACTGGATGGATCACACCCGGCAGGCCTATCGGCGTAGCCAGAAACGGGTCTACTACCTTTCCCTGGAGTTTCTCATCGGCCGCTTGCTGTACGACAGCCTGAGCAACCTGGGCCTGCTGGACATCGCGCGCGATGCGCTGGAGGGGCTGGATGTGGACCTCGAGCGCATTCGCCTGCTCGAGCCGGATGCTGCGCTGGGCAATGGCGGCCTTGGCCGTCTGGCGGCGTGCTTCATGGAGAGCATGTCTACCTTGGGTATCGCTGCCCATGGCTACGGCATCCGCTACGAGCATGGGTTGTTCCGTCAGGCCGTGGTCGATGGCTGGCAGCAGGAACAGACCGAAAACTGGCTGGATTTCGGCAACCCCTGGGAGTTCGAGCGCGCCGAGGTGATCTACCCGATCAGCTTTGGCGGCAGTGTCGAAACGGTGCACGATGCAAGCGGTGCCCAGCGCCAGGTATGGTGGCCTGGCGAGACGGTGCGGGCGGTAGCCTACGACACGCCGGTGGTCGGCTGGCGCGGATCCAGCGTCAACACCCTGCGCCTGTGGCGTGCCCGTGCGCTGGAAGAGTTGCACCTGGAGCGCTTCAACGCCGGTGACCACTTGGGGGCGGTGGCTGAAGTGGCGCGTGCCGAGAGCATTTCGCGGGTACTCTACCCGGCCGACAGTACCGAGGCTGGTCAGGAGCTGCGCCTTCGCCAGGAGTACTTTTTCGTCTCGGCTTCGCTGCAGGACTTGCTGCGGCGCCACCTGAACATGCACAAGGACCTGCTCAACCTGCCCGATGCAGCGGCCATCCAGCTAAACGACACCCACCCTTCGATTGCGGTGGCGGAGTTGATGCGGTTGCTGGTGGACCAGCACGAAGTGCCTTGGGAAAAGGCCTGGGAGCTGACCGTCGGCACGCTCGCCTACACCAACCACACCCTGTTGCCAGAAGCCCTGGAAACCTGGCCGGTAGCGCTGATGGAGCGCATGTTGCCGCGGCACATGCAGATCATCTACCTGATCAATGCCTACCATATCGATGCGTTGCGGGCCAAAGGCCTGCACGATTTCGACGTGCTGCGCGCGGTTTCGCTGATCGAGGAGGACAACGGCCGACGGGTGCGCATGGGCAACCTGGCGTTTCTTGGCTCGCACAGCGTCAACGGCGTGTCGGCGCTGCACAGCAAGTTGATGAAGAGCACGGTATTCTCCGAGCTGCACAAGCTCTACCCGAAACGGATCAACAACAAGACCAACGGCATTACCTTCCGCCGCTGGTTGTACCAGTCCAACCCCCAGTTGACCGAGATGCTGGTCGAGGCGCTTGGGCCGGAACTCAAGGACGACCCGCAGACACGTCTGGCGGGCCTGGTGCCGTTCGCCGACAAAGCCGGTTTCCGCAAGCAGTTCGCTGCCCAGCGGCTGCACAGCAAGCGTGCCCTGGCCAGCATCATTCAGGATCGCATCGGTGTCACGGTCAACCCCGAGGCGCTATTCGATGTTCAGGTCAAACGCATTCACGAATACAAGCGCCAGTTGCTCAACCTGCTGCACACCGTTGCACTGTATCAGGCCATACGCAATGACCCTGGCACCAACTGGGTGCCGCGGGTGAAGATCTTCGCTGGCAAGGCTGCGGCCAGTTACCACCAGGCCAAACTGATCATCAAGCTGGCCAACGACATCGCCCGGGTGGTGAACAACGACCCGACGGTGCGCGGCCTGCTGAAAGTGGTGTTCCTGCCCAACTATAACGTCAGCCTGGCCGAGAGCATCATCCCGGCGGCGGACCTTTCCGAGCAGATATCCACTGCGGGCTACGAAGCTTCCGGTACCAGCAACATGAAGTTCGGCCTCAATGGTGCACTGACCATCGGCACCCTGGATGGCGCCAATGTGGAGATGTGCGAACAGGTGGGGGCTGACAACATGTTCATCTTTGGCCTGACCGCGCAGCAGGTTGAAACGCGCAAGCGTGCCGGTGACTTTGGTGCCAACGCCGCCATAGCCGCTTCCAACCGTTTGAGCGATGTGTTGCAGGCTATTCGCAGTGGTGTGTTCTCGCCCGACGATCCCTCTCGTTACACCGGGTTGATCGACGGCCTGGTGGCCTACGACCGCTTCCTGGTGTGCGCCGATTTCGATGCCTACTGGGATGCCCAGCGGCGGGTCGAGGATCTGTGGCACACGCCGCAGGAGTGGTGGCGCAAGGCGGTGCTCAATACCGCGCGGATGGGCTGGTTCTCGTCGGATCGGACTATCCGTGAGTATGCGACCGAGATCTGGAAGGCGCTGGATTGAGGTAGGCCTGTGCTGGCTTGTTCGCGGGTAGATCCGCTTCCTGCAGGGCTTTCATCAACCAGGGAGCGCGCGTGCCCGCGAATGGCCCCACAACCAGACCACCGGCCTGGCGCGCGCTGAACTACCGACCTATTGTGCCGTCTGAGAGCCGTGGCGAGTCTCATCACTCGCTAGCCCGTCACTCTCCCTGTAAACTGCGGGGGTTTTTCATCCCCCCCAATCCGTTCGGAGCCATACATGTCCCGCGTTACCCTGAGTCGCTATCTGATTGAGCAGACCCGCAGCAACAATACCCCTGCCGATCTGCGCTTCCTGATCGAAGTGGTAGCGCGTGCGTGCAAGGAAATCAGCCATCACGTGTCCAAGGGCGCCCTCGGTGGTGTGCTGGGCAGCATGGGCACTGAAAACGTGCAGGGCGAGGTCCAGAAGAAACTGGACGTGATTTCCAACGATATCCTGCTGGAAGCCAACGAGTGGGGCGGCCACCTGGCTGGCATGGCTTCCGAAGAAATGGACAACGCCTACCAGATCCCGGGCAGGTACCCGAAAGGCGCCTACCTGCTGGTCTTCGACCCGCTGGACGGTTCGTCGAACATCGATGTCAACGTGTCGGTCGGTACCATCTTCTCGGTTCTGCGTTGCCCTAACCAGTACCTGAGCCAGAACGAAAGCCTCAACGAAGAAGCGTTCCTGCAGCCAGGTACCGAGCAGGTTGCTGCCGGTTACGCCATCTACGGCCCGCAAACCATGCTGGTCCTGACCCTGGGCAATGGCGTCAAGGGCTTCACCCTGGATCGCGAACTGGGCAGCTTCGTGCTGACTCACGAAAACATCCGCGTACCGGAAACCACTGCCGAGTTCGCCATCAACATGTCCAACCAGCGCCACTGGGAAGCCCCGGTACAGCGCTATGTGGGCGAACTGCTGGCAGGCGAGACCGGCCCGCTGAAGAAGAACTACAACATGCGCTGGATCGCCTCGATGGTGGCCGACGTGCACCGCATCCTGACCCGTGGCGGCCTGTTCATGTACCCACGTGACGCCCGCGAACCAAGCAAGCCGGGCAAGCTGCGCCTGATGTACGAAGCCAACCCGATGTCGTTCATCATCGAACAGGCCGGCGGCGCTTCCACCAACGGTTACGATCGCATCCTCGACATCAAGCCAGAAAGCCTGCACCAGCGCGTGTCGGTGATTCTCGGCTCGAAGGAAGAGGTCGAGCGCGTCACCGCCTACCACAAGGAGTAAGTCATGCTCGCACCTTGGCAGCCGTTGCTGGAGTGGTGGTTCGGTTGGGGCACCAGTGCCCAGGCCGTGGCTGACGAGAAGAGCACGCTGTGGTTCGGCAAGCATCACGATGCCGACGCCTATGCGCTGTTTGGCGATCTCGTCGAGCACGCCCTGGCGGGTGGGCTCGAGGAGTGGCAGCAAAGTCCGCAGGGCTGGCTGGGCCTGCTGATTTTGCTGGACCAACTGCCACGCATGATCTACCGCGACACGCCGCGTGCCTTCGAGGGCGACCGGCGTGCCCAGGTGGTGGCCATGCAGGGCCTGCAGAAGGGCTGGGACTACCAGCTGCTGCCGATCCAGCGGGTGTTCGTGCTGCTGGTGCTGGAGCATGCCGAAGTGCTGGACTGGCAGAACCTGTGCGTGGAACGCTATCAAATGCTGCTGGACGAACAGCCCGAGGCCAACCGCCGGCTGTTCGAAGGCTTCCTCGACTATGCCGAGCAGCACCAGCGGGTAATTGCCCGGTTCGGGCGTTTCCCGCACCGCAACCTGGTGCTGGAGCGGCCGAGTACCAGTGAAGAGATGGACTTTTTGCTGGAGCCTGGGTCCAGGTTCTAACGCCCAGGAGGCCTGCTGTGCAGGCCATCGCGACGCAAGGCCGCTCCAACAGGGGCGGCCTTTTTATTGGGCGTATGACTAATGCTTTGTGATTAATCGCACAGTAGTGGCCATCCGACCAATGGTGTAGGGGCAAGGGGGGTGGGGCAGGGAACCTGGGAGGGATTTTCACGTCGAAGGTCACTGCAGGCCACTCGCCTGTATCATCTTTCAGGAGTGTCCCTTCATGTCGTTGCGTTCCCTCGCCCTGTTGTCGCTGTGCGTCGTTCTGACTGCCTGCAGCAAGATCAACCAGGAAAACTATTCCAAGATCAAGGCCGGTATGAGCAAGGCCGAGGTCGAGCAGTTGCTCGGCACGCCGACCGAGTGTTCTGGCGCGTTGGGCATGAGCAGCTGCACCTGGGGGGACGAGAAGAGCTTCATCAGCGTGCAGTACGCAGCTGACAAGGTGCTGATGTACTCCGGGCAGGGTCTCAAATGAGGCGTGCGTACCTGCTGATGGGGGTATGCCTGGCGTTGCTGCTGGGCGGTTGTGCAGGTTCCTCGCACGACCCGCTGGCACCGAAAACCGCCGGCCATGTCGACCTCAAGCGCTACCAGGGCAAATGGTACGAGCTGGCGCGCCTGCCCATGCGCTACCAGGAAGGCTGCGAGCAGTCCGAGGCGCATTACAACCTCAAGCCTGATGGCAGTTATGGCGTGCTCAACCGCTGCCGCACCATGGGTGATGAATGGCTGCGCGCCGAAGGGCATGCGAATATCCAGGAGCCGGGGCACACCGACAAGCTCTGGGTCGAGTTCGATAACTGGTTCACCAAGCTGGTGCCAGGCGTGGCGCGGGGTGAGTACTGGATTCTTTATGTGGACGACCACTACCGTACGGCCATCGTCGGCAGCCCGGACCGCAAATACCTGTGGATATTGTCGCGTACGCCGACGCTGCCTGCCTGGGAGCGCGAGAACCTGCTGTCCAGGGCGCGGCAGCAGGGGTATGACACCAGCCGCTTGATCTGGCGGGCGTCCGATCAGCAAATAGTAAAGATGCACTGAGTTTTTGGGGTTGCGTTGCAATCCTTCGCGGGCTTGCCCGCGAAGGGCTGCAACGCAGCCCCGGTACGCTCAGCCCAAAAGCTGGCGCAACACCTCGGCAAACGCCCGCCCGCTTTCTTTTTCTTGCGCATGCCGCCCCTGGCGGACCACCCACTGCCCATTCACCATCACATCGCGTACCTGGCGATCGCCGCCGGCAAACAGCCAGCGGTTGAGAATGGCGTCACCCTCCGCCATGGCGATGTACGGGTCCTGCCCATCGAGCACCAGCCAATCGGCGCGCTTGCCCACCGCCAGCTCGCCGACCGCCTGCCCCAGTGCCTGCGCACCACCGGCCAGCGCCGCGTCATACAGCGTGCGCCCGACCATCGGCTGGTCGCCGCGATACAGGCGGTTGCGCCGTTGATCCCGCAGGCGCTGACCATATTCCAGCCAACGCAGTTCCTCCACCACGCTTAACGACACATGGCTGTCCGAGCCAATACCCATGCGCCCGCCCTGTGCCAGGAAATCCACTGCCGGGAAAATCCCGTCGCCCAGGTTGGCTTCGGTGGTCAGGCACAACCCGGCCACCGCGCCGCTGCGGGCCATGGCAGTTACTTCGTCCGGTTCGGCATGGGTAGCGTGTACCAGGCACCAGCGGCGGTCCACGTCCACGTGCTTGTACAGCCACTGCAGCGGGCGCAGGCCGCTCCAGGCCAGGCAGTCGTCAACTTCCTTCTGTTGTTCGGCGATGTGGATATGCACCGGGCACTGCCTGTCGCTGGCCGCCAGCACTTCGGCGATCTGCCCAGGTGTTACCGCCCTTAGCGAGTGGAAGCACAGGCCCAGGTGCTGCGCGGGTTGCGCGGCCAGCAGCGGGGCGAGTTGCGCTTGCAACTGCAGGTACTGTTCAGTGGAGTTGATGAAGCGCCGCTGCCCGTCGTTCGGCGCCTGGCCGCCAAAGCCTGCATGGCTGTACAGCACCGGCAGCAAGGTCAGGCCAATGCCGCTATCGGCCGCGGCTGCGCTGATGCGGAGCGACAGCTCGGCCGGGTCGGCGTAGGGCTTGCCGGCCTGGTCGTGGTGCACGTAATGGAATTCGGCCACCGAGGTGTAGCCGGCCTTGAGCATCTCGATGTACAACTGGCGGGCGATGACCTGAAGCTGCTGTGGGCTGATCTGCCCGACCAGGCGATACATCAGCTCGCGCCAGGTCCAGAAACTGTCGTTGGGGTTGCCGGCAACTTCCGCCAGGCCTGCCATGGCGCGCTGAAAGGCATGCGAGTGCAGGTTGGGCATGCCGGGCAGCAGCGGGCCGGCCAGGCGCTCGGTGCCTTCGACCGAAGCGCCTGGCTCGATGCTGGCCACATGGCCATCGCTGGCGACCTCGATACGCACATGGCTGGCCCAGCCCGTAGGTAGCAGGGCGCGTTCGGCGAAGTAGGCAGACATCGGTGGAATCCTGTTATTGTTAACTTGTATATACATATACAGGCGTTTGCCTGCCGGGTAAACTGCGGCAAGCTACCGCTCATTTCATTTGCACAAGGATCCATCGCCGTGCCGACACCTCCTGTCTCCGCGCTGGTTGCCCAGATGGGCGAGGGCCCGGCGCCGCTCTACGCCCGGGTCAAACAGATGATCATCCAGCAGATCGACAACGGCAGCTGGCCACCGCATCACCGGGTACCCTCCGAGAGCGAGCTGGTCAACGAGCTGGGCTTCAGCCGCATGACCATCAACCGCGCCCTGCGTGAACTCACCGCCGAAGGCCTGCTGGTGCGCATGCAGGGGGTCGGCACCTTCGTGGCCGAGCCCAAGGGCCGTTCGGCGCTGTTCGAGGTCAACAACATCGCTGACGAAATCGCCGCCCGTGGCCACCAGCATAGCTGCCAGGTGATCACGCTTGCCGAGGAAGCGGCCGGCTCCGAACGGGCGTTGGCCCTGGACATGCGTGAAGGTCAGCGGGTGTTCCATTCGCTGATCGTGCATTTCGAGAATGGCGTGCCGGTGCAGATCGAGGACCGTTACGTCAACGCGGCCATCGCCCCCGACTACCTCAAGCAGGACTTTACTCGGCAGACGCCTTACGCCTACCTGTCCCAGGTGGCGCCGTTGACCGAAGGCGAGCACGTGGTCGAGGCGATCCTGGCCGAGCCGGAAGAATGCCGCCTGTTGCAGATCGAGCAGGGCGAGCCTTGCCTGCTGATTCGTCGTCGCACCTGGTCCGGTCGTCAGCCGGTGACCGCTGCACGGCTGATCCACCCCGGTTCCCGTCATCGCCTGGAAGGACGTTTCAGCAAATGAGTCAGCTGCAGTTGATGCGTGCGCACGATTACCCGCGCATGCCGTGGAAGAACGGTGGCGGTTTCACCGAAGAGATTACCCGCGACAGTGGCGAGGGCCTGGACGGTTTTGGCTGGCGTCTGTCGATTGCCGATATCGAGGAGTCGGGCGGCTTTTCCGCCTTCGTCGGTTACCAACGGATCATCACCGTGCTGCAGGGCGACGGCATGCGGCTGCTGGTCGACGGCCAGGCCAGCCGGCCATTGCTGGCGTTCGATGCGTTTGCCTTCAGCGGCGAGAACCAGGTCAGCTGCAAGTTGCTGGGCGGGCCGATCCGCGATTTCAATCTGATCTATTCGCCGCAGCGATATCGGGCGCGGTTGCAGTGGCTGGATGGCACCAGCCGGGTGTACAGCTCGGCGTCGACGGTGTTGTTGTTTGCTGCCAGCAGCCTGGTCGAAGTCACTATTTCCGGGCGCGAGACGCAGCGGTTGGGGTTGTTCGACTGCTTGCGGCTGGATGGCAATGACGAATTGCTTGGGCTGGAGGTTCAGGGGCGGTTCTGCCTGATTGAACTGATTGAGTGCTGAGGGTCTGGCTGTAGGTTTTTATCGCCTGTGAGATCGAGCGCCGCCAGGTGTCCGCCTC